>NZ_JBSSAC010000064.1:0-11721 GCF_054058315.1 Thermostichus sp. MS-CIW-40 | reverse complement strand
TTCTGCCATTTGTTTTCATCTAAAAAAACCAACTTCATCCTCTTTCCTCTATAAATTATTCTCTCTATCCTAACATAAGATCAACACGACCTAGTAAATTCTCAGCTTTGAATGCGAATTTCCCATTTGAGTGCAATTCACGTAGGGGGGACTTCATTGTTCCCCCTTTTCTTCAGCTGACCCTAGCTGAAGTTCTCAAAGCCTACTCAGAAAAAGTAGGAAAGCCTAACGGCGGGCCTGGGCAAAAATGGCTTGCAAAATCTCGTCGGCCCCCTGCTGTTTTAGCTTTTCTGCAAGAGCCATCCCCACTGCCTCGGGATCGGCGGTGGATCCCGTCTGAGTATCGCGGATGAGCCGCCGGCCATCCAGGTCGGCCACCATACCGGTTAGGTGCAGCGCCTCCCCTTGGACTTGGCTGTGAACGCCAATGGGCACTTGACACCCTCCTTCCAAAGCCCGCAGGAAAGCTCGCTCTGCCAAGCAGCGGGCTGTGGCCTCCGCATCGGCCAAGGGTCGGATAAGCTCCAGAATCCGCTCATCTCCCTGCCGACACTCGATTCCCAGGGATCCCTGCCCAACCGCGTACAGAGACACGCTGGGATCCAACACCTCGTGGATCCGGTCGGCTTTGCCCAGACGCTTCAAGCCGGCCACTGCCAAAATCAGGCCATCGTACTCTCCCCGCTCCAGCTTAGCCAGGCGGGTGTTGAGGTTGCCCCGCACGTCCTTAAAGCGCAAGTGGGGAAAGGCATGGCGCAGTTGGGCCAGCCGCCGCAGCGATGAAGTGCCGATCACCGTCCCCTCTGGCAGGGTGGCCAGTCGGTAATCCCGGAACTTTTCCCCCACCACCAAAGCATCCAGGGGATCCTCCCGCCGCGTGATCGCCCCCAACACCAAGCCCTCCGGCAGGCGAGTGGGCAAGTCTTTAAGGCTGTGTACCGCCAAGTCGCTGCTGCCGTTGAGCAGGCTAACTTCCAATTCCTTGGTAAAAAGACCTTTGTCCCCAATTTTGGCCAGTGCCACATCCAGGATGATGTCTCCCTGGGTGGAAAGGGTGTTGAGCTCCAGGGGTAATCCCGGATGGTGTTCTTGCAACTGACCCATCACCCACTGGGTCTGCACCAAAGCCAACTCGCTTTTTCGAGAGGCGATCCGCACCGGCTTGGTGATCCCAGCAGAGGGTTTGGAGGGGGTCGAAGCCAGTTCACTCATGGCTGCCGCAAAAAAGAACACTGTCTCTCACGCTAGCCGAATCTGTGCCAGGGCAAGGCGGCGGCCTTTAAGATCCTTAACCAAAATTGCAGTTTCCCGAAATCAAGACTTTACCGCAGGGATCCCAGCCGGTAGGATAAGTAGATGGATTCTCCGGCTCGGCGGGGGAGGATCCGGTCTGTCAAGCTCCTCTTCCCCAACCCCAGAGCTTTTGAGGGGAGCTTTCTACAATGGGCACAAGCCCCTGGTTTGGTTGGTCGTCTGCCTGGATGAGTCTTATGGAAGAAAACAACGTCAGCAACGGCACTCAATTACTGCTCAAACGCAACATTCCCGTTAAGGTGGTGGTCACACCCCTTTGGAAAAAGGAAATGCAGGAGCAATTGGAGCGGCAGATCGAAGCCACCGATGCTCAGATGCAACAGCTGGAGTTTCAGGGCAAGCGGGCTATTGCCGAACTGGAGAAACAGAGCCCCAACCCCAACAGCCCCCAAGTGCTCCAACAGGTGGAAGCGGTGAAAAGCCGCGTGAACGAGCAGAAAATCCGCCTCTTGGATCAGAAAAACCAATTGTTGCAGCAGATCAACCAACTGAGCACCCTGGAGCTTAACCAAGAAGTGCTGCAGGGCAATCTGGAGAGCTTCTTCCGAGTCCAAAAAGGAGACAACCTGATCCAGAAAATGCAGGTTGAGATCCTCCTGGAAGATGGGGTAATCAAAGAGATTCGCGGCAACCCATAGGCTACTCACCCCCTTGCCGGAGAACCGGCAGCCGGGATACCCAATTTTTCTCGCCTGTAGGTTCTCGAGAACTCCGTTTCGCCAACACAATGGGTGACAATAGGTAACAACCTCTTAACAGCCTTTGGGTTAACGCTTGGACAGGCTGGTGAGGTTGGGTAGCGTTGTCGCCCGTGGGAGGATCCCCATGTCTGAGTTCGTCTGGTCAGAGCCAGAGCCTCTCGAGGATCTTCATCTTCCCGATTGGTTGCTCACCTCGGCCCAGCGCCGCCGTCTCAAGGCTCTGCTGGTTCTGGCCATGGTGTGGGGGTTGGTCAGCCTGATGCATGTGGTGCCGACGGCCCGTTGGATCACCGTTGGTTTGGCCACGTTCATGGTGATCCACATTAGCCGCTTATTTCGCCTGCAACCGGCGACCTTCCTGCCCCCTCTGAGACTTCCTCCTGCCGCTGCGACCCGCCGGGATCCCAGGTCAACAGATAACAGCGATGACCCTAACAATAATGACTCTGTCCTGCCAATGCAACGGGATGGGCAGAGCGGGCTTTCTGAGTTGGGCGGGCTGGCCTTGCCCCGTGTGGCCGTGTTGATCCCGGCCAAGAACGAGAGCGCAGTACTCCCGCGTCTGTTGCACAGCTTGACCCAGCTCCGTTACCCCACCAGCCATCTGGAGCTGTGGGCCATCGACGACAACAGCAGCGATGCCACCCCTGAAGTTCTGCGGGAAGCCCAAAAGTGGATCCCGCATCTGCGGGTTTACCGGCGGCAGCCGGGGCGGGGCGGGGGTAAGTCCGGCGCCCTCAACGAGGTACTGCCCCTCACCCAAGGGGAGATCATCCTGGTCTGCGATGCCGATGCTGTGGTGCCTTCGGATTTTCTTGCCCGCACTCTGCCCTTGTTTGTTCAAGTGGGAAGCCTGCGCAGCCGTTTCAGCAGACGGACGGTAGGCGCTGTCCAGGTGCGCAAGGCCCTGAGCAACCCCAACGTCAACTTCTGGACTCTGGGGCAGGTGGCGGAAATGGCCTCTGATGCTTACTTCCAGCAGCAGCGCGTGGCTGTGAGGGGTATTGGCGAGCTACGTGGCAACGGCCAACTGGTGCGGCGAGATGTTTTGGAAAAGTGCGGCGGCTGGAACGAGGCCACCCTCACCGACGACTTGGATCTCACCTTTAAGCTGCACCTGGCGGGCGTAGATATCGCCTTTCTGCCAGAGCCGGCCATCGTCGAAGAAGGGGTCACCTCTTGGAAAAGCCTCTGGCACCAGCGCTGCCGCTGGGCAGAAGGGGGCTACCAGCGCTATCTCGACTACTGGCCAGGGATCCTCAGTCGCCGCATGGGGATGGCCAAAACAGTAGATCTCTGGGCCTTCTTTATTTCTCAGTACTTGCTGCCGATGGCCTTGGTTCCCGATACCCTCTGGGTGCTGTTGACGGGCCACTCCTCGGTGCTGCTCCCCTTGAACGCTCTGGTGATGGGCTGCTTGACGGTGGCCTTTTACCGGGGGCTACGCCAGGTGGAGGGCTTGCGCGGACGGCGACTTTGGTGGCACACCGCCCTGGGCTTGGTCTACATGCTCCACTGGCTGCCGGTTATGATCGCCACAACCGCTCGCATGTGTGTACAGCCCAAGCGCCTAAGGTGGGTGAAAACTGTTCATCACGGCGCTTGAGGTCAGCAAGTTGGATCCAATCCTGCTATCCTAGTCAAGCACCTGCTTACGCCCCGCTCGACCATGGCCCGCCTCTACTACGACACCGACGCCAACCTGGAGCCTTTGGCCGATAAAACCGTTGCCATCATCGGCTATGGCAGCCAAGGCCACGCCCACGCCCTCAATTTGCGCGATAGCGGTGTCCAGGTCATCGTTGGCCTTTACCCTGGCAGCCCTTCCTGGCCCAAAGCCGAGCAAGACGGCTTAATGGTCAAAACGGTGGCGGATGCTGCCGCTGCCGCCGATTGGGTAATGGTTTTGCTGCCCGATGAAGTGCAAAAGGCCGTTTTCCAGGGCGAAATCCGTCCCCACCTGCAGCCGGCGAACGTGCTCCTCTTTGCCCACGGCTTCAACATTCACTTCGGGCAGATCCAGCCTCCGGCAGACGTGGATGTCATCATGGTTGCCCCCAAAGGCCCTGGGCACTTGGTGCGGCGCACCTACCAAGCGGGGGAAGGGGTGCCCTGCCTGTTTGCCGTCTATCAAGATGCCTCGGGAATGGCACGGGAGCGGGCCATGGCCTATGCCAAAGCCATCGGTGGCACGCGGGCCGGCATTTTGGAAACCACCTTCCGGGAAGAGACCGAAACCGACCTCTTTGGCGAGCAGGTGGTGCTCTGCGGTGGGCTGACGGCTCTGATCAAAGCGGGGTTTGAAACCTTGGTGGAAGCGGGCTACCAGCCGGAACTGGCCTACTTCGAGTGCCTGCACGAGGTGAAGCTGATCGTGGATCTCATCGTCGAGGGCGGCCTGGAAAAAATGCGCCACAGCATCTCCAACACGGCAGAATACGGCGACTACACCCGTGGCCCCCGCATCATTACGGAGCAAACCCGCGCTGAAATGAAACGGATCCTCGCCGAGATCCAAAGCGGCCAATTTGCCCGTGAGTTTGTCTTGGAAAATCAGGCCGGCAAGCCAGGGCTTACTGCGATGCGGCGGCGCGAGGCCGAACACCCCATCGAACAGGTGGGCAGGGAGCTGCGGGCCATGTTTAGCTGGCTAAAGAAATAGTCGGGTATCTGGAGCTAAGTGTAGGCCGTCTCTGTGCTGGATCTGAAGCTGCTGCGGGATCGCCCTGAACAAGTACGCCAAGCCCTGCAAAATCGCCGGGCCACAGTCGATCTGGACGGGATCCTGCAGTTGGATCGGGAGCGGCGGCAGTTGGAGGCCCGCAAGGGATCCCTGCAGGCCGAAAGCAACAGCCTCGGCAAAAAAGTCGGCGAGATCATCCGCCAGGGGGCGGATCCCCAAGGCCCCGAAGTGGCGGCCCTGCGGCAGCGGGGGGTGGATCTCAAGGCCGAGATTGCCCAACTGGAGCAGCAGGAACGGGAGCTGGAAGAGGAGATTCGTGCTCGGCTGCTTACCCTGCCCAATTTGCCCCTGCCCAGCGTGCCGGTTGGCCGAGATGAGGCCGACAATGTAGAGGTGCGCCGCTGGGGTGAGGAGCTAAAGCCGGCCCATCCTGTCCTTCCCCATGACGAGATTGCCGAAAAACTGGGGTTGCTGGAGATTGGCCGTGCGGTCAAAGTGGCCCAAAGCCGCTTTGTGGCTATGGTGGGGGCAGGCGCGGCCCTGGAACGGGCTTTGATTGCCATGATGCTGGAGCGCCACGTTGCAGCCGGCTACACCGAGGTGATCCCACCCTTTTTGGTCAACAGCGCCGCTTTGCAGGGGACGGGGCAGTTGCCCAAGTTTGCCGAAGACAGCTTTCGCTGTGCTGACGACGACCTGTGGCTGATCCCGACGGCGGAAGTTCCCCTTACCAATCTGTACCGGGATGAGGTAATCCCTGCGGAGTCCCTCCCTCTTTACTTCTGTGCTTACACCCCTTGTTTTCGCCGTGAGGCGGGCAGCTATGGCCGCGACACCAAGGGGCTGATCCGGTTGCACCAGTTTCAAAAAGTGGAGCTGGTCAAGGTCACTCGCCCAGATCAATCGGAAGCCGAACACGAGAAGCTGGTGCAGGATGCCGAGGCCATCTTACAGATGCTGGAGCTGCCCTACCGGGTGGTGGAGCTGTGTAGCGGCGATTTGGGCTTTGCGGCAGCCCGCTGCTTTGACTTGGAGGTGTGGTTCCCCTCCCAAAGTCAATACCGCGAGATCTCCAGTTGCTCCAACTGCTGGGACTTTCAGGCCCGCCGTGCTAACCTGCGCTACAAAGAAGCCGGCCAGAAAGGCACCCAGTTTGTCCACACCCTGAACGGATCTGGCTTGGCGGTGGGGCGCTCTCTGGCTGCCCTGCTGGAAAATCACCAACAGCCGGATGGCTCAATTCGCATTCCCAAGGCGCTGCGTCCCTTTCTCAGCTCCCGCTTTCTCTCGGAAGACGGGATCCTCATTCCTGCTGCCTGAGCTCAAACTCAACCCAGTTTGATTGAGACTCGATTGAGACGCTCCTGCCCAGATAGGCAGGTGTTCCCATCTTTTCTCCGACGACGGAGAATTGCAAGCTGTCTCACGGCAGTTTTTTGAAACCTCTGAAATGAACAACCTTGACCTGCCCCCGGCTCTAAAGGGCGAGGATCCCTAACACTTCACAGAGACGATCCACCTGACGGTAGCCTCAATCTTTAGGGTCATTTCAAGTTAGGTTGAGACACTTCCCAAGTGCTCTGCGGTACCACTTCCGCTATGCAAAAGGGGAGAGGAGCTAGGAAGCAATGCATTCCTACCTTCCTGCCGGGCTGTCCTTCCGCTCAAGATTTGCCCTTGAGGCGATCCAACTCAGCTTGCAATTCGGCGATCTTCTGGCGCAAACGGGCCGCTTCTGAAAGTTCGATGGCCGTGCCTGCCTCGCCCTCGGCATTGCTAATGTCGTCGATGGTGATCTTGCGGGGACCGGCAGTTTGTCTGTCTTCTCCCTTGCGGTTGGCGTTGGCGGCGATGGCATCCATGTAAGCCCGCGCCTCTTCAGCGGTCATCGCCCCCCGCTCCACCAGCTCGTCCACCAAAGCTTGCGCCTGCTTGCGCAACTCCATCAGACGGATACCCGCTTTGCTGGCCACCTTGGCAGCATTATCCGCCGCCACAGCCGCCAAACCCATGCCGAGGTAGAAAGCCTTTTGAGCCCAGTTGGCGAGGGGATTGTCTGTTTCGGACATAGTGTAATGCGCTGCTAGGGCAAGGAGGAGAGAACCCAGCAGAGAGAAGTAGGGCTGCAAAGGGCGACCCGGGTTGACGCGCCTGCTCAGAGCATCCCGTGGTGCTGCTATCTTCCGATCCTGACACGGTTTGGGCGTCGGAGCTGCACGGACCCAGGTCTTCCAGTAGCCTAGCATTTTTCCCCTCTGCCCTGCTCGGCTTTCTTGGGCAACAGATGGGTTTCTCAGGGGGCTAGGGAGTTTCAGGCGGCTCCAGATAAACAGGGATCCGCTCTACGGCTGTATCGCTGCGCTGCACCTCCTGTTCCTGAACTTGAGGAAGGGTTACCGGCAGGGTAACCGGTTGAGCAACAAAACAACTGGCCACGGGCAGCGCTTGCTCCAGTTCGTCCAGAGGGCGGGGGATCACTGCCACCGCGTGCAATTCCCCAATGCGCTCTGCTTCGTACATGCCGGCATCGATGGCAATGGCCACGTTGGCCACTGTACCGCGGATAATGGCCGTACATAGGCCATCCCCAATGGTCTCGTAGGCCGCCAGTTGGACATCCGCGGTTTTGAGCATGACATCGGCAGCTCCCACCATTGCCGGGAAGCCGCGAGTTTCCAGCAGGCCCACGGCCAAGTTACTGAGGCGGCTGTAGCCGCGGTTTTGTGCCAGTTGAGACAGCTTGCTGCTGATCGGCAGTACCACTTCCAAGTTGGGCAGGGGGCGCGGGATCACCAAACTGGAGATCTCCTCTTGGTCAAACTGGCGGGCCAGCTCAATGCCCTCCTCAATGGCAATGCGCACATCGGCAATTCCCCCCCGCACAATGGCTGTGCAATAGCCCCCCGAGGTTTTCTCAAAGCCGATCAGCGTCACGCCTGCCGACTTGGTCATGGCGTCAGCAATGCGCACAATGACCGGAAAGCTGCGCGTCTGAATCAGGCCCAGGGAGGTTGACATCGGCATCCTAACCACTCATGCCAGTTTAGCCATCAGAGCCGGCCATCCCCAGAGGAGAGCACCTGTCGATGGGGATAAATCTTGCTCAAGAGGCGATCCAATTCCCAATGGCCAGGGATCCCATTGAGCTTATGGGTTTTGGTCTCTGGGGAGTCGGATTTTTCTTGGTGCCAACGGCGGGTTTGCTTTTCAACATTGGCCACCGGAGAACTGGGTGGGGGAGACGGCTCAGGCGACATCTCTGGAGCCATTTCCACTGCCGCCGGCGAGGGCTCTGCCGGGATGGGCTTGCTGCCGCCCGCCTCCTGGAGATCGAAACCATAGGTGGGATCCCCGATCAGCGAGCCGGGGGGAATAACCGCTTGGCTGAGCACCGAACAATTCAGCACCGTGGTTTCCGAGCCGATGCAGGCATTTTTGCCGATGGTGCCCTGCCCGATCACCAGCACCCCCATTCCCAAGGTTGCGCCCGCCTCCACGATGAGGGATCCCCCACAGGCGTGCAGGACGGATCCCATGCCGATACACGCGCCGCGCCCGATGTGAATTCGACAGCCGGGGTTGGCCCGCAGCAGCACCCCTGCCCCAATCCCCGCCCCGGCTTCCACCTGTACCTCACCACTGACAAAATAGCGAGTTTCGTCGTTCTGGCCAGGCAAGGCGCGGAGCGTCATGGAGTTGGGCAAAGTAGAGGCCAACAAAGTGCTCCTCATCGCTGGGGGGTTGGACTTGAACCAACAGAGGTCAAAAAAAGCTGGGATCCCTCAAGGGGTTTGGATGATCTGCTCCAGCACTCGCCGTTTGGCTTTTGGGTCAATACCCAGCAGGCGGACGTATTCGCCGCGATGTTCCTCCAGACAGGCTTCCAGAGCTGCCACCACTTGCGGCACTTGGGTAGCCTCGATGGGGCTACAGCTTTGCCAAGAAGAGGTGCGAAAACGGCGCTTGTCCGCATGTTCGGTGCCGATGCGGTAGCCTTGGCTGAGCAACTGCTGCACCTGAGCCACCACCTCGGCATTGAGGCGGGTGCCAGAAGGGGATCCCTTGGGGGCAGAAGCAGGAGCCGCGGCAGCAGCAGCAGATTTTCCGCCAGGGGTTTGGATGATGCGCTCATAGACCCGCCGTTTGCCTTTAGGATCGATCCCCAGCAGGCGCACATATTCTCCCTGGTGCTCCGCCAGGGCAGCCGTCAGCTTAGCCAACACCTCTGGCCCGCGGGTGGCGCGAATGGCCGGCCCACTCTGCCAGGAAGAGGTTTTGAAGCGGCGCTCGTCGGCATATTCGTAGCCGATGCGATAGCCCTGAGCCAGCAGCCGATGCACCTCCTCCTGCACCTCCAGATCCAGGCCGGCACTGCCCCCTGCCGCAGGAGCCGTATCTGCCACCACGCCGGTTCCTGCAGGACTGCTGCTCACCTGGCCTTGCGGGGTTTGAATGACCTTCTCCAGCACCCGCCGTTTGCCTTTGGGATCGATCCCCAACAGGCGCACATATTCTCCCTGGTGCTCTGCTAGGGCAGCCTGAACAGCGGCCAGGATCTCCTGCGGCTGACCGCTCAAATTGCTCAAGGTCTGCCAAGAAGAGGTGCGGTAGCGGCGGGCATCAGCCACCTCCAGGCCAACGCGATACCCCTGCGCCAACAGCGTTCGGATTTCTTCCTCTAGCCCTGAGCCAGACTGAGGGCCGGATGTGCCAGAACCCGGAGCAGCGGCTGCCGAGACGCGGCTGGGCATCCCAGAGACCAGCGCCGGCCCATCGGGGGTTTGGATGATTTGCTCCAGCACCCGCCGTTTAGCCTTGGGATCGATCCCCAGCAGGCGCACATATTCCCCTTGGTGTTCTGCCAGGATGGCCCCCAATGACTGCACCACCTCCGCCTCGTGGGTGCTGGTGATTGGGCTTTCGCTTTGCCAGGAAGAGGTTTTGAAGCGGCGAGCATCGGCATATTCCAGCCCCACGCGATAGCCTTGGGCCAGCAGGGCGCGAATTTGCTCCACCACCTCCGGCTTGAGAGGGGATCCGCCGCCGTTCCGGCCATTGCCGCGATGGGAAGAATGAGTCATGGGTGCCGTCTCCGTAGCCGTTGAGTTAGAAGTGCGCTGCAGTTCGTTGCGGATGGGAGCGATACAGACGAGGTTTTCGCTGCACTGGTAGCCCTCTCGCAGGGCTTGGTTGATGCCGATCACGTGTTGGGCAAACTTGGCATCGCTATCCTGGACGTCGGGCAGCCGGTCGGCCTCGGCCTGGGTGGTGATGATGGATCCAGAAGGCACGTACTTGCCTGGGGGGATCTCCACATCCTGGATCAGGCAATGCAACATGATGATGCAGCCATCCCCAACCCGAGCGTTGAACACCGTCGAGCGGAAGCCAATAAAGCAGTCGTTGCCCACGTAGGCCGGCCCGTGGATCAGAGCCATGTGGGCAATGGAAGTGTTTCTGCCAATCCAAACGGAGTAGGGTTGGCCGTCTTCTCCTATCACCCGCCCCTGTTCCAGGCCGTGGATGACCACCCCATCCTGAATGTTGGATCTGGCGCCAATGTGGAAGGGGGATCCCTCGTCAGCGCGAATGGAAGTTCCCGGGGCGATCAGCACCTCCGCTTCCACCCGCACATCCCCAATGAGGTTGGAGAAAGAATGCACGTAGGCTGTGGGATCGATCTTGGGCTCCGCCAGTCGGCGAGACCAGGGCGTTGGCGGTGCAGCATAGGTGTGAGCAGGCATAACCGTGAGCCTCTAGAACGCAGTAGGGCGGACAAGGGCAGCAAGAGAGATGAGAAGGGAAGGGATCCCAGCTAGCGTTGATCGCGCTTGTTGTAGAGAGAGCGACCGCCAACGCTGACCGTATCGATAATCGCCATCACCACTGCATCCAGCGGGCGAGTCTGGTTTCCTTGCGGCTGGCGAGCGGCACTGCCTTGGCTAACCAGCACCCACTCGTCAATGCCGGCCCCCACCGGATCAGCAGCCACAGCGTAATCGGGTTGCGGCTGGCCCTCGAGATCGACGTACTGCACCAACAAAAACTTCACGCCCGTCAAGCTGGGATCCTTTTGAGTGCTGGTGACGGTGCCCCGCACAATGGCAATACGCATCAGGGACGGGTGAAGGGACGGATGGCATTTACCCCTTCGCGGAACTGAGCCACATCCTCGGTGTAGCGAATGGGCAACACGTACTCCAGGTTCTCGTGGGGACGGGCGATAATGTGCCAAGACAACAACTGGCCGCCGTTCACCCGCTTCACCGAGTCAATGCCGGCAGCCACCGAGGCTTGCACCTCCGAGACATCCCCCCGCACGATCACGGTGACCCGACCGCTGCTGATTTTTTCGTAACCCACCAGGGTAACGCGGGCTGCCTTGACCATGGCGTCGGCAGCTTCTACCACTGCCGGGAAGCCCAGGGTTTCGATCATTCCAACTGCAATAGCCATAGGTACTCCTTACGCTGAAAGTGAAAGTGGGGTGCGAACTTTCTGGGGTGCGAACTTTACTGAAGTGGGGACTAGGTGCGGAACTGCTCTACCGCCTCGGTATAGCGGATGGGCAACACAAACTCCAGGTTCTCGTGGGGACGGGCAATGATGTGGTGGGAGAGAATCTCACCCCCGCTCACCCGCTTGGCAGACTCCAAACCGGCAGCCACCGAGGCTTGCACCTCCGAGACATCCCCCCGCACGATCACCGTGACCCGACCGCTGCCGATTTTTTCGTAACCCACCAGGGTAACGCGGGCTGCCTTGACCATGGCGTCGGCAGCTTCTACCACTGCCGGGAACCCGCGGGTTTCGATCATTCCAACTGCAATAGGCATATCAACTCTCCACTTTTGAACACACTCAGTTCCTGAACGCTGTCGAACCCAGCAACAAGGCAAATTAATCTCGCTTATTGGGTTCGCTCATGCAATCTGATACATTTACGCTGAACACTGCTGAACATCACTGTTCAACTATGCAGCGATAGCATTCTGTTTGTTTCCATTCGCGTTAGCGGGACGG
>NZ_JBSSAC010000063.1:0-11912 GCF_054058315.1 Thermostichus sp. MS-CIW-40 | reverse complement strand
CTCTTTAACCGCTTTTGGGCTCTGCGGTAATACTGGGGAACTGGAACAGACTCCCCCGCATCGGTCACCAAAAAGGAGTCCAGTCCCACGTCGATTCCTATGGTGTTCTCCAGTGTTGGCAGGTCAGGGGTAAATACGGGGACAGATGAATCTTGCAGGCTCAAGGTCACATACCACCCGTCTGCCCTGCGGCTGATGGCAGCGGTCTTAATCACAAAGCCCTCAGGCAAAGGACGGTGCTGAATTATCCGAACAGCACCGATTTTGGGCAGATGGATAAACTGCCCGCAAATGCAGTCCTGTTGCATCGGGGGGAAACTGAAGGAGCGATACCGCCCAACTCCCTTAAATCTGGGTTTCCCTGCCCGCTTGCCGTTACCGTCCCCCTTCAGCCACCGGTCGAATGCTTTGTGCACTCGCTCTATGCAGTTTTGCAGGACTTGCGAATGGATGGCTCTGTACTGCGGAAACAGGGCTTTCGTGCTCACCAAGTCCCGTTTTTGGGAGTAGAAATCGGGCTTGTCTTTCAGCTTGGGCAAATGACAGACTAGGGGACAAGCATTGATAGCACAGCGATTGTGTTCCCACCACGCAAAGCGCTCTGCCAAGCGGTAGTTGTACTGCTTGCGTAACAAGTCTAGCCATTGGTCCATCAGAGCAACTTGGCTAGAAGTAGGGCGTAAGCGATACTGGTAAGCAGTTCTCATGATGAGGGTATAAAATCCTGCTACGCCGGTCATAGCACCAGTAAGGACGAAGCATCGTGTCCTCGCCTTTTATCCCGACCCTTACCCTGGATAGTGGTGAGTGGATAGTGACCAGCCACTAGTCACTAGTCACTAACGGAGGGCGGGGCTTCCCGCCGGTCTAGCTAAAACCAAACCGAAAATGGAAGAAGTTTACTTACCAGAGGAGACCCTTTGCGCTTGGCTGTGGGAAGACCTGGGGCACGGCGACCTCACCACAGAGCTGACCCTACCCCCAGGACTGGAGGGTGAGGCGGTAATCCTGGCCAAGGAGATAGGGATCCTGGCCGGCCTGGAGATTGCCAAGCGGGTTTTTCGGCTGGCGGATCCCCAGGTGGAGTTCATCCCTGGAGTGGAGGAAGGGGCCAGGGTGGCTGTCCGTCAAGAGGTGGCCCACCTCAAGGGATCCCTGAAGGGCATTCTGGCGGGGGAGAGGCTGGCGCTCAATCTTCTCCAAAGGCTGTCCGGCATTGCCACCCTCACCCGCACCTATGTAGAGGCTCTCCGGGGAACCTCAACCCAGCTTCTGGACACCCGCAAGACCACTCCCGGCCTGCGCGCCCTGGAGAAGTATGCTGTACGGGTAGGGGGCGGCAAAAACCACCGCTTTGGGCTGTTCGACGGCATTTTGATCAAGGAAAACCACATCATTGCCACGCAACGCTGTTGCGACCGCGGCGCGGGAGGCGTTTTGGCAGCCGTCAAGCGGGCCAAGGAAGGTGCTCCCCACCACCTCAAGGTGGAGGTGGAGGTGCGGGATCTCCAGGAACTGGAAGAGGCTTTGGCAGCAGGAGCCGATCTCATCCTTCTGGACAACTTCACCCTGGAAGAAACCCAGGCCGCCGTCCAACGGGTGGGAGGGAGAGTTCCCCTGGAGGCCAGCGGCAACATGACCCCAGAACGGGCCAGGCAAGTGGCCGAGGCAGGCGTGAATTACGTCAGCGTCGGGGCGCTCACCCACTCGGCCAAGGCTTTGGATCTCTCTTTGCTGGTGGTGTGACCCTGAGCCAAGTCCTCGCTGGACACTGCTTTATTGCTACGCAACGCTGTTGCGACTGATGCTACTTTGAGAAGACAACCTAAGCCCAGCTCCAGCTCAACCGGGCGCCGCGAAAGGCTTCGCCGGGCATCTGGGTTGGGGGTTGCTTCTCTTGCCGGCTCAGATACCCCCCAAAGCAGAGTCGACCAACTCCAGGAGATGGGCTTTCCGTTATTGCTGCGCGCTGCTCCTGCAAACGCATTAGCGGGACAAAGTCCTCAGATCGTGTCCAGCCTCCAGAGGAACAAAACCGTTATTGCTACGCAACGCTGTCGCGACAAGAAGTCGAAAATGAAGGGAGAAACCCCATTGCTACACAACACTGCCACAATCGTCCAGGAGATTGCCCGGCTCAAACAGGAAAGGCAGGCAGTTATCCTCGCGCATTCGTATCAGCTCCCCGAAGTTCAAGAGGTGGCGGACTTTGTGGGAGACTCCTTAGGACTGGCTCGGGAGGCTCAAAAGACGAGCGCCCAGGTGATTGTCTTTGCGGGCGTGCATTTTATGGCGGAGACGGCTGCCATCCTTAACCCGGAAAAGACGGTGCTGCTGCCGGATCTGGAGGCGGGCTGTTCCTTGGCCGATAGCATTCGCCCGCAAGATGTGCTGCGGTGGAAGGCAGCCTGCCCTGAGGGCCTGGTGGTGGCCTACGTCAACACCGCTGCCGAGATCAAGGCTCTGGCAGATGTCTGCGTAACCAGCGCCAACGCAGTTCAAGTGGTGGCCAGCCTGCCCCCGGATCGCCCCATCTTCTTCGTGCCGGATATGTTTCTGGGAGCCCACGTTGCTCAAGTAACCGGAAGGGAGCTGGATCTCTTTCCGGGAGAGTGCCACGTGCATGTTGGCATCCGGGAAGAGCACCTCAAGGCGATGGTGGAAGAGCACCCTGGAGCAGAGTTCCTCATTCACCCGGAGTGCAGTTGCGGCTCTAGCTGTCTCTTCCTCAAACCGGATGCCAAGCTGCTCTCCACCGAGGGCATGGTGCGCTACGCCAAAGCTTCAGAAAGCCGCGAGTTTGTGGTGGCCACCGAGGTGGGCATTCTTCACCGGCTCAAGAAAGAAGCTCCAGACAAAACGTTCATCCCTGTCAAGGCAGAAGCCGTCTGCGAGTACATGAAGAAGATTACCTTGGAAAAGATTTACCGCTCCCTGCAGGAGATGCGCTACGTGATCCAGGTGCCTCAGGAGGTAGCTGAGAAGGCTCGCCGTTCCATCCTGGCCATGCTGGCAGTGCCCGCCGGAGCCTAGAGGTGGAGGGGAAGAACGGGGCGCCGCCCTTGTTAGAAACAGACCTGTTGATCCTGGGAGCAGGGGTGGCGGGGGTGTACGCAGCCCTGTGGGCCGAAGCCCAGGGGGCGACAACTCTGGTGGTAAGCAAGGATCCCCTTCCCTCTGGCTCTACCCCTTGGGCGCAGGGTGGGGTGGCTTTTCCTGTGGATGAGGCGGACGTAGAAGCCCATATCCAAGACACCTTGCAAGCGGGCCGCGGCTTGGTGGAAGAAAAGGTGGCTCGCTCCATTGTGGAGGAAGCACCCTTGCACCTGGAGAGGCTTTTACGCTGGGGCCTTCCTTTCCATCCCCAACCTGTCCGGGAAGGGGGCCACTCCCAAGCGCGGGTTCGCCATCTGGGGGGGGATCGGAGCGGACTGTGGCTCCTGAGAGGTTTGCTGGCTCGCCTCAACAGGCTGCCTTTGCAGGGCTACACAGCCCTAAGCCTTTTGCTGGCGGGGGACAGGGTAGGGGGGGCCTTGCTGCTTGGCCCTGAAGGGCCGGTGGAGGTGAGGGCCGGGGCAGTTCTCCTGGCTACGGGAGGATTTGGCAGCCTTTTCCCCGTCTCGACAGCTCCCCCGGGGGCCACCGGCGACGGAATGGTGCTGGCCTGGCGGGCAGGGGCCACTCTCAGGGATCTGGAGTTTGTGCAATTTCACCCCACGGCCTTGCCCAATGGAGCGCTGGTGAGCGAGGCAGTAAGAGGAGAAGGGGCTGTTCTCCTCAACGCCTTGGGGGAGCGTTTTATGCCTCGCTATGCGGAGCTGGGAGAGCTGGCGCCGCGGGATGTGGTAGCTCGGGCCGTTTTCTGGGAGCGGCAGCAGACAGGGGGAACCTACCTGGATCTGCGGGTCGTCGAACATCTGGAGGAGCGCTTTCCCACCGTTGTTGCCTCTGCCCGCGCCTTGGGGCTGGATCCCACGAAGGATCTGCTCCCAGTTGTTCCCGCGGCTCACTACGTGATGGGTGGGATCCGAACGGACACTTTCGGCTTCACCGGCCTGCCGGGCCTTTATGCTGCTGGGGAGGTGGCTTCCACGGGTCTGCACGGAGCCAATCGCTTGGCTTCCAACAGCCTTTTGGAAGGGCTGGTCATGGGCAAGCGGGCCGCCTTGGCTGCCTTGCAAGATTTGGGAGAGGTGAGCTTTCCCCGACAGCTGCAGAGGCTACCCGTTCTGGCGACGTCTCCCGACATCCTGCCGGCTCTCAGGCATCGAGTTGGGGAAGCTTTGGGCGTTGTGCGGGAGGGAACACGGCTGCGGGCTTTTCTGGCCTTTGTCAAGGCACTTCCCCTGCAGGAAAAGCCTTGGGCCAGCCGGGAAGAGGCCGAGGCAGGCAGTCTGCTTTTGCTGGCCCGTCTTGTAGCGCAGGGGGCGCTGCTGCGGGAAGAAAGCCGAGGAGCCCATTTCCGCGAGGATTTTCCTCAGGAAGGGGAGCCTTTCCATACGGAGGTGCGCGGTTCAACTTTTTTCCGGAGACCTCTTGATGCTACGCATTGCTAACGGGAACAGGTGCTCCACTCATGGTGAAAGACGCCCGGCCTGTCGATGCGCTCGAAGGTGTGGGCCCCGAAGAAGTCCCGCTGGGCTTGGGTGAGGTTCTGGGGCAGGTTGGCGGTACGGTAGCTGTCGTAGTAGGCCAAAGAAGCGCTGATGGCCGGGATCGGGATCCCCAGGGCAGCCGCCGTGGACACCACCCGCCGCCAGGATCCCTGCCGTTCCTGGAGGGCCTGCTTAAACTCCTCATCCAACAGCAGGTTCACCAGCTCTGGATCCCGTTTGTAGGCCGACTGGATCTCGCCCAGGAAGCGGGCGCGGATGATACAGCCCCCCTTCCAAATCCGCGGAATCTCACTGAAGGTGTAGACGTAGCCGTGGGCAACAGTGGCTCTTTTGAGCAGGGCCATCCCCTGCGCATAGGAGCAGATTTTGGAGCAGTAGAGGGCGGCGCGCAGATCTTGGATAAAGCAGTCGGGATCCCCTGCAAAAGTTGCGTCGGGCCCCTTCAACTGGGCAGAGGCAGCCACCCGTTCCTCTTTCATCGACGAGAGGATGCGAGCTTGCACTGCCGCCTCGATGGTGGGCACCGCTACCCCCAGATCCAGAGCATCTTTGACCGTCCACAAACCGGTGCCTTTCTGCCCGGCCTTATCCAGGATGAGATCCACCAAAGGCTTGCCGGTTTCCGGATCCAGGGTTTGGAAAATCTTGGCGGTAATTTCAATTAGGAAAGATTCCAGCTCTGTTTCATTCCAAGCCTGAAAAATCTCCTGCATCTGCGAGGCCGACAGCTTCAAAGCCCTGCGCATTAGGTCGTAGACCTCGGCGATCAGCTGCATATCGCCGTATTCGATGCCGTTGTGTACCATCTTCACGTAGTGCCCGCCCCCTTTGGGCCCCAGGTAGGTGACACAGGGGCCGTCTGGCACTTGAGCGGCAATTTTGGCCAAGATGGGCTCCAGTTGTTGGTAGGCCTCTGGGCTGCAGCCGGGCATGAGGCTGGGGCCGTTCAGGGCTCCCTCTTCCCCGCCGCTCACTCCCATGCCGACAAAGTGGATCCCGGTGGGGGCGAGGGCTTCGGCACGGCGATCGGTGTCGGTGTAGAGGGAGTTGCCGCCGTCGATGATGATATCCCCCGGATCCAGCAGGGGTTTAAGCTCGTCAATCACCGCGTCTACCGGCGCACCCGCCTTGACCATGATCAAGAATTTGCGGGGCCGCTCCATCAGTTGCACCAATTCCGGCAGGCTGTAGGCGGGGGTGATCCGTTTGCCTTGGGCTCGCTCCCGCATGAACTGGTCGGTTTTGGAGCTGGTGCGGTTGTAGACGGCAACCGGGAAGCCATTGCGCTCGACGTTGAGGGCCAGGTTTTCCCCCATCACCGCTAGGCCAATCACCGCAAAGCTGGGCTTGCTCATGGTTGGGGCACTATCGACACCTCACCCAATCTAGAGGCCAATCTGACCGACGGGGCTCAGGGATCCTGTTTTCTTCACCTTTGCCGGCCCTGATTCAAGGGCAGCCCAAACTCTCACGGGTGGTTACGCCGGTTATCGGGTGGGATCCCTCAGCTCGCTCACACAACTGCCGCTTTGCCGCCCGATCCACATAGGCTTCGCTGAAATCGGCGCCGGCAATCTGCGCTCCTTGCCAAACTGCCCGTGCGGCAATGGCTCCCGTGAGCTTGGCCCCTCTGAGATCGGCTCCTGCCAAATTGGCCAGATCCAAAAGGCTATTGCTCAAATCGGCACCGGATAGGTTGGCCCCCGCCAGATTGGCCTTGGTGAATGCCGCCCCCGAAAGGTTGGCCCCGTGCAGATCGGCGCCCTGCAGGTTGGCGCTGACAAAGCTGCTGCCCCGCCAATCTTGGCCGGATAGATCTTGACCTTGCAGATCGGCGTTGTTGAAGTTGAGACGGGCTTGGCTGCCCGCCGGGGATCCCCAGAGGAGCCAAAGCAGCAGAGTGGCCGCCAGCAGCATGCCCAGCTTCCCGAAGTCGCGCCAGCAAGTCGAGGCGTTGGATTTTGGGGCCATCGAGGATCCCTAGATTCTCTACCCCCATTCTTGCCGATTTTCCCCTTGCCCACTGAGAACTGGGATCATTGCGTTGCAGCAGAGACAGCCGTTATCCGCCGTAGGTCACATTCCGCTCGGTGGTGCGAAATTGCAGGATCGTCAGCCCCACCACAATGAGAAACAGGACGATGGATTGCGCGGCAGCCCTACCCAAATTGCCTGAAGACACTCCGATTTTGTAGATCTCGTAGATCAACACCGAGGTGGATCCGGAAGGGCCCCCAGCAGTCAGCAAGTCAATGGTGCCAAAGATATCGAAAAACGCATAGGTCATGTTGGTAATCACCAAAAAGAAGGTGATGGGAGAAAGCAGCGGTAGGGTGATGGCAAAAAAGCGACGCACTGCCCCGGCCCCGTCGATGGCAGCCGCTTCCAGCAAATCCTTGGGCAGGTTTTGCAGGCCGGCAAGGTAAAACAAAATGTTGTAGCCCATCTGCTTCCAAACGCTAGCAAAGATCACCACCCAAGGAGCCAAGTTGGGATCGCTGAGCCAGTTTAAACGGGGGATCCCCACCAGGCCCAGCAAATGGTTGGCCACCCCTCCCAAGGGGTTGAACATGATAAAGAAGATGATCCCGGCCACCGCCGGAGAAATGGCGTAGGGCCAGATCAGCAACACCCGATAAATCGCCGCCCCCCGAATCGGCTGATAGGCCAGCGTGGCAATCAACAGGGATCCGCTCAACCCCAGCACCACGATGGCCGCCGAAATGGCAAAGGTAATCCCCAGGCTGCGCAGATAGGTGGAATCCGTCAGCAAAGCGGTAAAGTTATCCACACAGACGAAGCGGCTGCGCGGCGCCCCCACAAATGTGAGCAGGGTGGAAAGGCGGAAGGTATCCAGCCCTGCCAAACCTACACCACCGAGTCGAGCAGCACACCGACCGGGCCAGGACACTGGCAGCGGGAAACTCGCGTCTTCAATGCCCAAGGGGATCTGCTCGGTGGCTCTGATACCGATGTGCAGTACCGATTTGTGCCAGGACAAGGCTGGGTGAAAACAGTAGAAGGCAAGACTCTAAAGGGTCAACCGATCCGCCGCACCACCACGATCGGCCCCAACCTGTGAAGAAGAATCTGAAGGGCACTTTAAGGGATCCCTTAGGATTTTGTGGGAGGAAGCGGGCGGACGGAATCGAACCGACAACAGCAGTTTGGAAGACTGCGGTTTTACCATTAAACTACGCCCGCACGGGCATTCAGCGATGCTGAATATCTATGGTAGCATCTCTCGGCGGTGCCCCTTCCCACTCAGAGTTTGGAGAAAAATCCATCTCCATCAGCGGGACAGACTTCTCCGGTAGGCTGGGCTTACTTGCTCTGGAGATCTTTCTGGCGTTTCCTTTGCCATTGGCGAAACTCTTTCTCGTAGCGTTCACCCTCCGTTTGGTAGGCGTTCCAGCCCTTGAGGGCAACGGTCAAGCCCCACCCCATGAGTATAAACAGCGACCAAGATAGCCCTCCACCGGAGAGCCAGTCTAAGCCCAGCAAAAAGCTGTTGACAATTCCATAGCGGCCCAGCAGTTGGTAAAACTGCCGACGGCGGTAGCGCTGGAATTCTCGGTGTTGGCTGTTCAGCTCTTGCCAGGCCTTCCATTCCTGCTCGGCCAAGTCCAGCTCTTGGGGGGAGATCCCCAGTTCGGCAGCCATCTCCTGCAGTTGGGAGCGGGTGAACTCGCCCAGGCGTGGCTGGCGGGCAATGGCCCGCTGGAGGATCTGCTGCACGTCCTCTTGGCTGTACCGGGATCCCGACATTTGGCTGACTTACATATAACTTCGTAAACTTTATATCTCTTAGTTTGGGCTAGCTGGATCTTGCGCCTTATGAAGCTCCCTCCGCCGCGGGATCCCAACCGTTAGACTAAACCTAGACTGCGAGCCTCCTTCTCTGGGGTTAAGTGTCCCTGTACTGCCTGTGATCTGTGCTTGCCAGTAGGGTTATGGCCTCCACCCGCTCTAGATCTTACCTTCGCCAGAGTCGTACCTCCCTATTGAGCGATCTGCTGCAGGCTTTGCCGCACCTGCGCCCACAACTGTATTTCAAATCCTCTTTGGTTGCCCTCAGCCACGCCATTGAGGATCAGGTGCTGCAAGGGCAGGGATCCCCGTGGGTATTCGCTAACTTTCAAAAGGAGCGCTACTACCGCCAGGAGGCACGGCGCTACCAGCGCATCAGCGCAATGGCCCAAGACGTGTTTGTGTTGGCGACCCCAGAAAAGGATTTTGCTCAGACAGACCTGCCCTACCACACCATTCCCTTGGATCCAGAGGATCCCTTGGTGCAGGAGTGGCACTTGATCGTCATCGATGCCCACTATGCCACCTGCCTCGTGTGTCGAGAACGCTTGCAGATGCAGCGGGAGCGTCCTTGGCAAAGCA
The DNA here is from genome assembly GCF_054058315.1 of Thermostichus sp. MS-CIW-40. Lineage (NCBI taxonomy): Bacteria > Bacillati > Cyanobacteriota > Cyanophyceae > Thermostichales > Thermostichaceae > Thermostichus > Thermostichus sp. MS-CIW-40. The sequence goes on along the minus strand of NZ_JBSSAC010000063.1, from coordinate 2,904 downwards.
GCGATATGGATGCAGCTCGCCAATTTGATGGGATCTGGTCATTTGATCGTCAGATTACAGTCCAAGCGGCTTTGGCCCTGTTGCCCAAGATCCTCAGTTACCGACCGGATCTGGAACCTCGCCTTGAGCCCCTTCGCCAGTACCTCAAGGGATCCCCGCAAAACTCCGCCAGCCAACTGAATCCAGGCCCCTTTACCGAGCGGCTGATCACCTATCTCCAGGCAGGGCAATACAAACTGCAGCGGGCCTACCGCACCATTCGGGCGCAAGAGCGCAAAGAGCATCTGATCAACCGCATCAGCAGTGCCATTCGCCAGTCTTTGGATCCCGGCGAGATTTTGGCAATTGCTGTGCAGGAGCTGGGGCAGGTGGCAGAGGTGGGGCGATGTTTGATCTACCGTTACGATGGCCAGGCCCCTGCTGTTCAGATTGAGCAGGAGTACCGCACCCTAACGATGGGCAGCCTCAAGGGATCCCTGTGGCCTCTTCCCAGCAACCCTTTTTTGCGGGAGGCAGTAGCCTCGGCACAAGCGGTGTGCTGCGAGGATACCCAAAAGGATCCCCGCCTGCAGCGAGTGCCGGAGCTGTGGCAGCCGGCCCAAATTCGGGCTTGGGTGGCCATGCCGATTCTCTATCAAGGGCGGTTGCTGGGCCTATTGGAGCTACACCACGAACACCCTCACCGCTGGCAGCCGGCCACTCTGGAGTTGGCAGAAGCCATTGCCAACCAAGTGGGGGTAGCCCTCTTGCAGGCAGAAGCCTATCAGCACCTAGAAGAGCTCAATCGCCAGTTGGCAGCTCTGGATCAGGCCAAATCAGAGCTGATTGCCGTGACCGGACACGAGCTGCGCACCCCGCTGTCCACCATTCAGGTGTGTTTGGAGTCTTTGGCCAGCGACCCCGACATGCCCCTGGAGATGCGCCAGGAAATGTTGAACACAGCCCTGCAAGATGCCGATCGGCTGCGGGAGTTGGTGCAGGACTTTCTCACCCTCTCCAAGCTGGAAAGTGGTCGCGTTCGCTGGCATATCGAGCCGTTGTCTGCTCAAGAATGTGTGGAGCTGGCCCTGAGCAATGTCAAAGCGCGACGGCGGCACGAAGACTTGCCCACCATCGAGCAGGTGCTGCCCAAACGGCTGCCAATGGTTAGGGCGGATGGGGAGTGGCTGGTGGAGGTGTTGCGTAAGCTGCTGGACAATGCCTGCAAATTTACCCCTTCCACCGGACGGATCTGGATTCGGGCAGAAGTGGAGCCACCAGCCGGTGGATCGAGGGGGGCGATGGTGAAGTTCACTGTTGCCGACACCGGGCGCGGCATTGAGCCAGACCGGTTGCAAGCCATCTTCGAGCGGTTTTATCAAGCAGAGGGATCCCTGCGGCGCTCGGTGGGTGGGACGGGCTTGGGGCTAGCCATTTGCCGACTGATCATTGAGGCCATGGGGGGGCGCATCTGGGCAGAATCGGGGGGGATCAATCAGGGCAGTGCCTTCCACTTCACCCTGCCGATAGCGCACCCACACACCCAAGGACAGCCCTCGATCGCTGCTTGAGACTCGAAAGGTGAAGGACCACCGGCCCACTTTGCCTCTGGGATCCACCTGGCAAATTCCAGCTCGAATATCAAATCCCACAAATGGCAATAAAGCTGTTCCCCAGCCCCCCTCTTCTTTGGCAGAAGGGCTGAGAGTGGTCGCGTCAGCGGCGCGGAGCGCTTGGGGAACGAGGTACCTATTGGGCGCGCCTCAAACGGGCTTGGAATGATCCGACAAACTCAGGCAGCGCTCCCGAATGGCTTGTAAGTTCAGGGCCAAATCTTGGCAAATGCGGCGCTCCACCAGACCGACAGGCATTCTGCGGGGAGGCTTGACCTGCAGGTGGTAGGTGAGCAAGGTTTGATGGGCCGACCAATCGGCCAGATCCCAAAACCCCTCGAAGATAAGAAAATCCCCTTGTGTTTTTTGGAAGCGAAGCTGCTGAGGAAAGATCTCCTCGATAGCCAGCACCACCGCAGCAGAAAATTGGGCAAATAAAACCTTTTGGGATCCCACTTGACGTACCAGTGTGCAGCCATTCTCACGGCCAATGACGCGACTTTCCACCAAGTTGGGAATAAACTCCGCCAGATGGTCGTAGTCGGTCAAAACCTGCCAGACCTGCTGCCGCTCCACCGGAATCAGGACGCGACCTCGCACTTGGCGGCGGCGCTCCCCCAAATCCTCCACCTCCACCTGGATGTCTGAGGACTCCGTCCCGCTGACGCCAGCAGGAATGGGGATCCCATCTTCTGGGGTGGGGTCTTGGGGATCCCATTCAGGGTCAGAAGGCATGGCGAGAACTTCAGTCGCGTAGGTGCTGTAGAGCAGTGCGGAAACCGGAGAGGGAATCGATTTTTGACTGGACAAACCATTCGCCAGCAGTTCCAATAGGCTGCCCCCCTGTGTTTTCTATTGTATCAGGGAACTGTATAGCAGATAACGAACTCTAGGGGAGAAGGGCCTGGAACCAGCCGACGATCACCTGCCAAACCTGTTCTAGAAGGGCAAAGGGATCCCGCAACTCCTGCAGCACCTGCCGCGGGCCAATTCTAAAGACCACGTACAACACGGCCAAGATGATTACAATCCCCACCGTTGTCCAGATGGCCTCTCGAACCACCCGCACCCAAAAAACCAGCATAAAAATGGCGATGGCTACAGCGGCAACCAGCGGCAATGTGTCCAGTACCATCGGATCCCACCTCGTTTGGCTCAGACGTTTCAGATTTAACTCCACTGTAGCCAGCTTGAAGTAAACTACCCGACCCTGACTACTTCGCAGTACAGGGCGGGCTTTCGGTAGCCCTGCAGTTGGCAAGCCAACCACGAACCTCTAGGCTGGTTTACAGCAGCCCCCAAAAGCGCAATC
>NZ_JBSSAC010000062.1:0-12260 GCF_054058315.1 Thermostichus sp. MS-CIW-40 | reverse complement strand
CGCGTCCAATTTAGCGGCTTGCGACTGGGACACCTTGAGCTTGCAGGATATGGTCAGGACTTGGCTCATAAGTTCATTGTACTTCATCAAAGCGCATTCCTCCCAACACTGACCCTACGGGTACAGTGCGGGGCTCCTGCGCTAGTAAGCTGACACACCTGGAAAAATCGGCTTCAATAGGCCCTAGCTGCGCTTCTTGGCAGCAGAGGTGGTTCATCGTCCCCCTATTTTCTTCCCTTCACCCGTGACACCCAAGTCTTCTTCCCGTACCCCGGCTCGCCACGTGTCTGTGCGTGCAGAGCAGGTTGCTGGGCCTCGGCTGGACATCTCTGTTGCTCCACGAGTGCATCGCTCCCAAGGGCAGGGATCCCTGGTTCGGGCAGGGTTTCCCTCCTCTCTCCCAATTTCCGGTCGGCGGACGATCCCTGTCCAGCGCTCCCGCCGGCGCGGACGGCAAGAACCTGGCCACGAGCCTCAAGTCTGGGAGATGGCCTGTCACATCGGGGTGAATGTCTTGTTTACGGCGGCTGCCCTCAGTGGTTTGTATCGCCTCTTGCCGGTGCAGTTGGCTCAGCACCACCGGCTCCAGGTTCTGGAGCGGCATATCGAGGTCTTGTCCACTCGGATTTCTCGGCTGCAGGAGGGGGTGGATCGAGGTATGGATCCCTTGCAGCAGGAGGCCCTGATCAAGGAACGGCTGAATCGGGTGCCACGCAATCAAATTCAGGTGCGTTTGGTGGATCCCAGTACCTGGGTGGCGGACGACGAGAAGAACACCCACCCTTCCTGGATCGGGCAGTCCACCCAGCCGTCTGCCAGGCCGTAGGCTGCCTCTGCCTAGGCTTGTTTGAGAAGCAAGGCCACCTCTTTGGCAAAGTAGGTGAGGATGATATCGGCACCGGCCCGCTTCATGGCCAGCAGCGATTCCATCATCACTTTTTTGCCGTCGATCCAGCCTTTTTGTTCGGCGGCTTTGATCATGGCGTACTCGCCGCTGACGTTGTAGGCAGCCACGGGCAGATCCGTCGATTCCTTAACTCGGTAGATGATGTCCAGGTAGGCCAGGGCCGGCTTCACCATCACCATGTCCGCCCCCTCGGCTTCGTCCAGCTCCACCTCTTTGATGGCTTCCCGAGCATTGGCGGGATCCATTTGATAGCTTTTCTTGTCTCCGGATTTGGGCGCGGATCCCAGGGCATCGCGGAAGGGGCCGTAGAAGGCAGAGGCATATTTGGCAGAATAGGCCAGGATCGCCACATCGGTATAGCCTTGGTCGTCCAGGGCCTCCCGAATGGCGCCGACGCGACCGTCCATCATGTCCGAGGGGGCCACAATGTCGGTTCCCGCCTCTGCTTGGGAGAGGGCTTGCTTGACCAAAACTTCCACCGTCTCGTCGTTGAGGATCACCCCATCCCGCACAATGCCGTCGTGGCCGTCGCTGTTGTAAGGATCCAAAGCCACATCGGTTACCACCAAAATCTCGGGAATTTCCTGTTTAATCCGCCGCACCGCCCGCTGGATCAAGCCCTCTGGGTTGAAGCACTCCTGCCCGGTGGGATCCTTTTTCTCTTCCGGCACCACCGGGAACAGGGCCACCGCCGGGATCCCCAATTGAGCGGCTTCCTCCACCTCTTTCAGCAGCAGGTCTAGGGTGTAGCGGTAGCAGCCGGGCATCGACTCCACTTCCTGCCGCTGGTTCTCCCCCTCCATGACAAACAGGGGATAGATCAGATCCTGCACCCGCAGGTGGGTTTCCTGCACCATCTGGCGGAAGGCCTCTGTGCGCCGCAGCCGACGGGGACGGTAGATCAGGTCTTGGCTCATGAGAGCAGGGGGAAAGAGGGCGTTTCTATTTTGCCATGAGGTCGGTAGGGGCTGAGTTGGTCGTCCGGCGAGAGGCGACATCCGGGGCAGAGGGAAAATGCCGAGCCAGCCAGCGGCGAAGGGTCTCTTTTACCGCTTCGGCTTGGCAGTCGTGTAAAAGATCGTGGCGGGACTGGGGAAAATCGTGGATTTCTCCCTGGGGCAGCCGACGGGCAAAATCCACAGCTCCGGCAGGATTGACGACGATATCGGCAGAGGTGTAAAGCAGCAAAACCGGCAGGCGGAGCCGATGGGCTTGATCAAGGCAGCGCTGCCCGCTGCGCGCCAGTTCGGCTGTAAATCTGGCCCGCGTCACACCGCACATGTAGGGATCCGCCGCAAAGGCGGCTTGCTGCTCGGGTAGGGAAGTCACCCGCGCCGGCTCGTAGAGGCCAGTTAAGGCCAGCTGGGGAGCAACCCTGTCCAAAACTTGCAGAAGGGCGTGGGTAAAAGGGGTGAAATAGTGGTCGATGCGAAAAGCCGGAGAGATGAGAACCAGGCCCTGCACCTGGCCGGGATGGGCGAGGGCATATTCCGTAACCCAGTTGGCCCCCGCGCTATACCCACACCAGATCTGCGGGATCCCTTTCTGCGGCCAGACCTGCTGGGCGATCCTCTCCAGATCCGCTTGATATTGGCTGAAGCGGTCGATCCAGCAGCGGATCCCGCCGGAGCGACCAAATCCCCGCATGTCAGGCGCCAAAACCTCCCACCCTTGAGCAGCCAACTCGCCGGCCAAAGGGCAAAACCCGCCGCCGTGATCCCCTTTACCGTGCAAAAGCAACACCCGTCCGCAAGGGGATCCCTGGGGCCAGTGGTGCAGAAAAGCTGGGATCCCATCGGAAAGCGGCAACTCCTGAGGCCGATAGATCCCCGACAAAGGTTGCGGCTGAGTTTCCGACCGCCCATCCAGAGCCTCTAAGTGGCCTAACCGATCAAAAGGCATGGGCAAATCCAACACACGTCCGGCAAGACCCGGCAAAGCCACAAATCCTATCTTCCTATGTCCCGGTCGCCCGCGAGCGCTGCCGCCGCTGAGGAGCGGCAATCTTTGTTTCCAGTCCAAAATATTTCTTAACAATCTCTGCTCTTGCCGGGGATCCCCGACATGCCGGGCTTTGCAGCCTTTTCTGAGGATGGGATGAAAGGATCTCTCGGGGGGAGACTGGGGCCATTTGCGGGAAAAAGGCCCTCTGAGAGGTATGATGTTGTGAAGAAGTTTTGCGGGGTCTCAGGTTTGACGGGATCCCCTCTCTGGGGTGGTTCACCCTTGTTTTACGATTGCCTTATCGCTTCATCAGTTCACTCAGTCGGAAACGGGTTGCTGAAACTATGCTGTTACTGAAAATCTCTGTTTACGCGGTTGTCATCTTTTTTGTGGGGCTTTTTGTGTTTGGTTTTTTGAGCAACGACCCCTCCCGCAACCCCAACCGTCGAGACCTGGAGTAGGGGATCCCGCCTTGGGCAGCTTGCGAACTCCAGTGATAACTGGCTCATCGCTTGAGGGAGCATGCCTCTGGCCCTGTTTTTGCCGAACCTTGCTGGTTGCCCTAGCTATGGGAGAACGGATGCCCAGGGAGCTCCTGCTGGCGGGGTAGCGACAAAGTTGCTGCTGGTCATGGGTTGCAGCAGCGGTGAGCGAGATTCAGCTAGAAATCGCAGGAGCCCCGCACTGTACCCGTAGGGTCAGTGTCGGGAGGAATGCGGAAGCTATGATAGAACCATGACCCAAGTCCTGACCGTCTCCTGCAAGCTCAAGGTGTCCCAGTCGCAAGCCGCAAAGTTGGATGCGACAATGGATGCCTTTGTGCAGGCGTTGAACTGGGTCAACCAAAACACACCAGAAAAAGTAGTCAACGCAGTCAAACTCCAGTCCCTTTGCTATCACCAGATTCGCGCTCGGTTTGGCTTGTCCAGTAACTTGGCAAGGACTACGTCCCGCTTACGCGACCAGCAGGTCTGCAGACGGCTGGCCGGTGCCCGTAAAGTTGCCCGACAGAAAAACCGTCCGGTCAAAGCGTTCAAGAGAGGCTTTGCGACCTACGATGCCCGTATCTTTTCGTTTCGCGAGAAAGACTGGACGGTGTCGCTGACCACGGTGGAGGGTCGAGAGCGCTTTGAGCTGGCGATTGGCCGTTACCAGAGAGAACAGTTGGCAGGCTCCAACCCCAAATCCGCCACTCTGGTCAAGCGCAAAGACGGTTTCTACTCCATTCAAATCTGTGTGGAAACGGAACCGTGCCCACCGCAAGGCACGGATAGAGTGCTGGGCGTGGATTTGGGAAGGACGGATATTGCTCATACATCGGAAGGAGATAACTGGAATGGACAGCAGTTGAACAAAGTCCGAGACCATCACTCGCGGTTGAGGGCGGTACTTCAACGCAAAGCCAGTAAGGGCACCCGCAGTTCGCGGCGCAGATGCAGAGAACTGTTGCAACGGCTGTCTGGCAAGGAAAGACGCTTTCAGTCGCGTCAGCGTTGCGTAGCAAAAACGTGGGTCAATCATCGCATCTCCAAAGCTATTGTCTCTAGGGCAAAGGCGACAAACAGCGCTCTTGCTCTGGAAGACTTGACAGAGATTCGGGAAAGGGTCAATCAACAGCCACGCAGCAAGACAGAGCGTAGGCGGGCAAATAGTTGGGCGTTTTATCAACTCCGTCAATTTTTGGAGTACAAGGCTCTGCGTGCGGGGGTTGCTCTGATTCTTGTTCCGCCTGCCTACACGTCGCAGACCTGCCACCGGTGTTTGCACATTCATCCCGACCCTGCGCAATCCTACCGCAGTGGCAAGTCGTTCAAGTGTGGGCACTGTGGATGGGAAGGGGATGCGGATTTGAATGGTGCGAATGTGATTGCGCTTTTGGGGGCTGCTGTAAACCAGCCTAGAGGTTCGTGGTTGGCTTGCCAACTGCAGGGCTACCGAAAGCCCGCACTGTACTGCGAAGCAGTCAGGGTCGGGTAGTTTACTCTTGTTGCAACTCCGTCCCGCTGGCACGACCTGTGGCGGCCATTCCCCTCTGGAGTGAATGGCCTCGCCTCAAAGCTGGCAACTCGGCTGGCTCACTGGAAGGCGGTAATCAGCAATGTCTGGGATCCGGAGCGATTCTGTTGGTCAAACGCGGTAATCCGGAACTGCCAAACGCCGATGGGATCCCCGAGGGCAACGCGGAAATCGGTACTGAAGCTACAAAAGGTGGCCCCAGGGTTACAGCCGGCCTGCTGTGGGCTGAAGAATTCCCTTTGCACGCGCACGCCACTGGGGTTGAAAGTTTCCAGCTCGATGAACTGCGTTGGACGAGCACCGCCGGGCACACTCACCTGCACCGTGAAGGCCGGCGTGGAGGTGCCCACCCGCACCGAGGTGGGCGCATTGATAAACGAAACCGTTGGGCCTTGGGGTGGGGGCAGGATCGAGCCCCCTGAGCTGCCGCCATCTCCACAAGCAGCCAGCCCAGTGGCCAAAAGGCCAGTGGCCAAAAGGGTGAGAGCAGTCCGTTGCATCCCGCAGTTCCTCACGCAAACCCATCCATCCTGGCAAGACTTGACCAGAATCTGTACCACCGCTTGAGCGGCACAGCTCTAAGTTACTTTCTGCCGCCGCAGCCTGAGAAAGGAGGCGCCCCGACCCAAATCTGCATGGGCCTTTGCGCACAGTTGATTCCCTTGCTTCAGAGCAGCAGCAAGCGCCGCAACAGCAACGCTATCACCGCAACAAAGCTGGCCACGATGAGCTGTCCCGGCAGAGTATAGCCGGAGTAAAGCCCTATCAACCTCAGCAACTCCCCATTCCAGGGTTGTGTGGCCAAAAGGTAGAGAATCCCGGTCAGGTGAACCAAGGCCAAAGCCACCAAGCTGCCGGATCCCAACTCTTGGAGGCCCACCGGGGAGTCAGGGATCCCTTCTGCCCACCGCTTGGCATCGGCAGCGCGTTGGTGGGCCGGGGGAGAAGGGTAGGGATCCCGTTGCGGAAAAGCAATTGTCCCGCAGGCCCAGGCTCCTGGCAGAAACCCCAGCAAGTAGCCAAAGGCAGGCTGGTATAGGTACTGCCACCCTCCCCCTTGGGCAAACACCTGTAGCCCTGCCAGCCCCAACCCCAGGTAGACGATCTGGGCGCACACCGCTGCCACCGGCCCCGCCAAACAAGCCGTCAGCAACACGCCCCCGATTTGCAGCGAGAAGCTGTATCCCCCCAACCCAGGCAGCTCCGGCGGAAAACTCAAATGGGTTAGGGTGCCCAAAATGGTCAGGATTACCCCAATCGCCGTCCAAAGCCATTCCAGAGGAGTTAAGAGCAAGCCAGACCGCATAAACCGAGAGGAAATTTTTCCCTATGCTAAGAAAGGGAAGGGGCAGATGGGGTGGGCAAAAGGTGGTCAAGGCAGAGTGGATTGAACTGGCCCAGGCCCTGGCCGATGCTGCCGGAGCGGTGATTCGCCCCCTGTTTCGCGGAGAACTGCAAGCCGAATACAAAGAGGCCCGCTCCCCAATTGTGACGGTGGCCGACCGGGAGGCAGAGCGGGCCATGCGAGCTTTGCTCATGGCCCAAGTGCCAGAACACAGCATCCTTGGCGAAGAGTTTGGTTTTCACCAGACGGGATCCCTCTATACCTGGGTTCTGGATCCCTTGGATGGCACCATCGCCTTTTCCACCGGCAAGCCCACCTTTGCCACTTTGATTGCCCTCTTGGAAGAAGACCGCCCCATTTTGGGCATCATCGATCAACCGGTGTTGCGGGAACGCTGGCTGGGGGTGCGGGGACAACCCACCCAATGGATGACCCCCTCTCACCGACAGGCTGCTCAAACCAAGGCCAATACCGACCTCAGCCGCGCCTACTTGAGCTGCACCACCCCTGATTTGTTCACCCAACCCGACCAACAACGGTGCTTCCAGGGGCTCAGCCAAGCAGTTCACATTACCTCCTATGGGGGCGATGGCTACCAGTACGGCCTGCTGGCCAGCGGCTGTGTGGATCTGGTGATGGAGTGTGGCCTTGCCCTCTACGATTTTGCTGCCCTTGTGCCGGTGATTGAGGGATCCGGTGGCGTGATTACCGATTGGCGAGGGGATCCCTTAACCCGCACCTCCACGGGAGAAGTGTTGGCGGCAGCCAACCCCAGCTTGCATCGACAGGCCCTGGCCGCGATTCAAAAAAGCGGGATCTACCCAGCGAAATAAGCAGGCTCATTGCCAGGTTTCCACTTGATGTTGCAGCCCAGGCTGGGCTTTTGGTCGGGATCGATGGGCTTGCCGGCCAGAAGGTTATCCAGCGCCGCCCGCAAATCTTTGCCCGTCACCGGCACATCGGTCAGGCTGGGACGGCTGTCGTCCAGTTGACCACGATAGACCAACTTGCGATCCGCGTCGAACAAGAAAAAGTCGGGGGTGCAGGCGGCGGTGAAGGCTTTGGCCACCTCTTGGGTTTCGTCGTAGCAGAAGGGGAAGGTAAAGCCCAAGGTCTCGGCCATCTTCTTCAAGTTCTCTGGGCTGTCATCCGGGTATTTCTCCACATCGTTGGCGCTGATGGCTACAATGCCGACGCCGCGATCCTTGTAATCTCTGCCAAGGCGGGCCAGCTCCTCTTGCACGTGCTTCACATAGGGACAGTGCTGGCAGATGAACATCACCAGCAGGGCCGGCTTGTCGGCAAAGGTGGAGAGGGAGATGGTTTGGCCGCTCACCACATCCGGCAGGCTGAAGTCAGGGGCTGGGGTGCCCAAAGGCAGCATGGTTGAGGGGGTACGGGCCATAACAAACCTCCAGCGTAAGGTTTCCTCAATCATTGTGGATCATCCTGCCCCCCCAGGAGCCGTCGCAAGGGGAGCTCGCCGGCAAACGGGAGCGCCAGAAGGGATCCCAAGCAGGCCGGGGACAGCTTTTACAATTGGATAAGGTTGGCAACACGATTGTTGGGGAGCTGAGCCTTGAGCACCGCCGTCTTACCTGCTGCTCCTTTGGTGGATACTCACGTCCACCTCAATTACCCCGATTTTGCCGCGGATCTGCCCCAGGTGGCCGAGCGCTGGCGTCAGACGGGGATCCGGCGTTTGGTGCATTCTTGTGTAACACCAGCAGAATTCCCCCAGTTGCAGGCCATTGCCGACCAGTATCCGGAAGTATTTTTGTCGGTGGGGCTGCACCCTTTGGAGGCGGGCCAGTGGCAGCCCGATTTGGCCGAAAAGATCGCCCACCTGGCCGCCAGCGACGAGCGAGTGGTGGCTATCGGGGAGACGGGCCTGGATTTCTACAAGTCCAACCCGGCGGATATCGAGCGGCAAAAAGAATCCTTCTGGGCCCAGATTGCCATTGCCCAAGCGCAGGATCTGGCGTTGATCGTCCATTGCCGCGAGGCGGCAGCAGCCACCTACGCCATCCTCAAGGAGGCCATGGCCACGGGGGGGCCAGTGCGGGCGGTGATGCATTGCTGGAGCGGATCCCCGGAGGAGACGCGGCTGTTTGTCGAGCTGGGCTGCTTCATTAGCTTCAGCGGCATTGTCACTTTCAAAAATGCCGAGACTGTCCGCCGGTCGGCCTTGGAGGTGCCCCTATCCCAGCTTTTGGTGGAAACGGATTGCCCTTTTCTGGCTCCCACCCCCTTCCGCGGCAAACGCAATGAGCCGGCCTATGTGCAGCGGGTGGCCCAAACCTTGGCGGAGCTGCTTGGGATCCCACCGGAAAAACTGGCAGAAGAAACCAGCCAAAATGCCGCTCGCCTGTTTCAGCTGCCTCTCCTCTAGCTCTGCTTTCCGAGGGCGCGGGTGAGCCGTAGGCCATTCCCGACCCTAGATCTCACCCGATCTCAGACGATTCCAACCCGGGAAACCCTGAGTTACCATTTTTAACTTTTTCTTTAACTTTTCTTTTGAGCCCGCTTACCTTTCTCAAAGACATCCTATGCTGGAAAAAAGGGATGTATCTCTAGATACTTCCCGTTAATCCCAGGGGCTAGGGGCTTGCAACTATGGATACTGAAACGTGGGCTGCCGCAGCTCGACCCAGCCGAGATGCCCTCATCAACCGCATCACCCACCAGATTCGGCAATCCCTGGAGCTGGATCAGATCCTGAGGGCGACGGTGGAGGAGGTGCGCGCCTTTTTGGGTACGGATCGGGTGAAGGTGTACCGCTTCGACCCGGAAGGGCATGGGACGGTGGTGGCGGAAGCACGAGGCGGGGAGCGGCTGCCCTCGCTCTTGGGGCTGACTTTTCCGGCAGGGGACATTCCCGAGGAGGCGCGGCGGTTGTTTCGCCTAGCTCAGGTGCGGGTGATTGTGGATGTGGAGGCGCAGAGCCGTTCCATCAGCCAGCCGGAGTCTTGGGGGTTGTCTGCTAGGGTTCCTCTGGGCGAGCCGCTGCAGCGGCCCGTGGATCCCTGCCATGTTCACTATTTGAAATCCATGGGGGTGGCCTCTTCCTTGGTGGTTCCCCTGATGCATCACCAGGAGCTATGGGGGCTGTTGGTCTCCCATCATGCTGAGCCTCGTCCCTACTCCCAAGAAGAGCTGCAGGTGGTGCAGTTGCTGGCGGATCAAGTTTCCATTGCCATTGCTCAGGCGGAATTGCTGGAGCAGGCGCGGCAGAAGGCGCAGCAGGAACGCCTCATCAACCAAATTGCTGCTCTAGTTTACTCGCCCCTGCACCCGGAGACGACCTTGACCACGGTGCTGGAGCAGCTTGCTGCCGGCTTGCAGGGGATCGGGGCGCGGCTGCGGATCCACTTTATGGGCGCAGACACCCTCTGTTGTCATGGCGTGCAACCCCCGGCCAGCTACGACACCTGGCTACAGGAGCAGCTCGGAAGGGCCGGAGGAGCGGGGGGCTGGGTCAAGATGTGGTCGCTATCCCACTTGGAGAAATGGCCGGAGCTGCAAGAGCAGATGAAGCAGACACCCATTCGTGGCCTGCTGGTGGCCCAGCTCGCCTGGAATGACCAGCCGGTGGGCTGGCTGAGCGTGTTTCGCGGGGCCGTTTACCAAGAAACCCACTGGGCGGGCTACCGTTGGTTTACCCAGGGGGATCCCAGACAAGAACTGCCTTTGATCTCTTTTGCTGCCTGGCGGGAGCTGAAAATTGACGAGCCTAAGGCTTGGTCAGCTGCAGAGCAAGAGCTGATGAGTCGGGTCGGGGTACATTTGGCCCTGTCCATTACGCAAAATCAGCTCTACCGGCAGTTGCAAACCCTCAACGCCCGTCTGGAGCAGGAGGTGCAGGAGCGGACGGCGGCCCTGCAGCGATCTCTGGCTATGGATGCCCTCTTGCAGCGGGTCACCGACCAGGTGCGCAGCAGTTTGGAGGAAGCCCAGATCCTGCGGGCAGTGGTGCAGGAGTTGGCTCTGGGGTTGCCCATTCAAGGTTGCGATCTCTGTCTCTACGATTGGGCATCTGGCCAAGCCACGGTGCGCTACGAATACACCTCTGCCCTACCGCCCGTCGGCGGGATTACCCTGACTTTGGCCGACTACCCCGATCTTTACCGGCACCTGCAAGGGGGTCAAGCGGTGCAATTCTGCCATTTGCCTGGGCAGGGCTGGATCCCCCGCCGGGAAGGGCTGACCCTGCTGGTGTGCCCGCTGCGGGATGACCAAGGGGTGCTGGGGGATCTCTGGCTGGCGAAGCCGGCAGCCGAGTGCTTTGATGAACTGGAGGTGCAGGTGGTGCAGCAGGTGGCGGATCACTGCGCCATTGCCATCCGCCAGGCCCGCCTCTACCAGGCTTCTGTGCAGCAAATTGGTGAGCTGGAGCGCCTCAACCGCCTCAAAGATGATTTTTTGAGCACCGTCTCCCACGAGCTGCGCACCCCCATCACCAACATGAGGATGGCCATCCAACTGCTGAAAACCGCCCGCGCCCCCCAAAAACGAGAGCAATATCTCAAGATTTTGGAGCAGGAGTGTGAGCGGGAGGCGGAATTGGTGAACGACCTGCTGGATCTGCAGCGGTTGGAGCAGGGATCCAAAACGCTCCATCTGGAAGAAGTGCCGCTGGCAACCTGGCTGCCCAGCGTGCTGGAGCCGTTTCTACAGCGGGCCCAGGCCAACCAGCAACGGTTGCAGTGGCAGATTGCGCCAAATGTGGGCAAGGTGCTCACCGATCGGGGCGGCCTGGAGCGGGTGGTGCAGGAGCTGGTCAACAACGCCTGCAAGTATACTCCCCCAAGGTGCAACATCTGGGTAACAGCGCAGCGCTCTGGCCCACAGCAGGTGGAAATTCGGGTGATCAACGAGGGAGTAGAAATTCCCCACAGCGAGTGGGAGCGCATCTTCGAGAAGTTTTACCGCATTCCCAGCGGGGATCCCTGGAAACGGGGCGGCACCGGCCTGGGCCTGGCTTTGGTCAAGCAGTGGATGCAGCGGCTGGGGGGCAGCGTCTCGGTGGAGAGTTCTCAAGGCAAAACCTGCTTTACCCTGGTGTTGCCGCAGGGATCCCTGCCTGTGCAGACCTCACCCCTAGCCCACAACTGTGCCTAGCCACATGAGCAATGCCCACTCAGAAGCGTTGCGTTTGGCCGCCGAGCAGTTTAACCGGGGGGAATTTTACGCCTGCCACGACACCCTAGAGGCCCTGTGGATGGAGGCAGTGGATCCAGAGCGGCGCTTCTACCAGGGGCTTTTGCAAACCGCCGTGGCCTACTATCACCTGCAAAACGGCAACCGCCGTGGCTGCATGATCCTGCTGGGGGAAGCTAACCGCAAGCTGGCGGACTTTCTGCCCACCTACGCCGGATGGGATGTGCAAGCCCTGTGGCAGGCTAACCAGGGCATCCTGCGGCATCTTTCTCAACTGCAACCCCAGGATCCCCTGCCTTACCTGGCCATCCCCACCCTGAGTTGGGTTGAAGACTGACCTGAGCAGGCCCAACAGCGGCGCTAGCGCTTGGAGCGACGGGCTTTGCGCTCAACTTCGTTGCGTCGCCGCCGATCCCGCCAGTCGATGAAGGTAATGTAGCCAACGCCCAGTGTTACGGCTGTCAACAGCAAAAAGATGCTTCCGTAGGCGATGCGGGCGACCAAGGGAAGATCGGTTTCCATGGTGTGAGCGGGGGTAACCCCGTCAATATCGGCGGCAGGAACAACAAGATGAATGCAAGATGGATGTGAGGCTCAATCCAGGCATGACAAATTACATGCCGTTGCGCCCCCAGACCACCAGGGCAATGGAAAGAACGAAGAAGGTGGGGACGGCAATCCAGCCAAGGGTGATGATGTCCATAGGTCTAGCCCAGCTAAAGAGGGGTTATCTCGAGGTGATCCCATTTTACGAGAGGAGATCCCTTGTCAACGGACATCTACGAACACCTGTTTTCAGCTAGAAATCGCAGGAGCCCCGCACTGTACCCGTAGGGTCAGTGTCGGGAGGAATGCGGAAGTTATGATAGAACCATGACCCAAGTCCTG
>NZ_JBSSAC010000061.1:0-13184 GCF_054058315.1 Thermostichus sp. MS-CIW-40 | reverse complement strand
GTCGGAAGCAGGAACCCGCCGAGACGACTGCGCAAGGAGCCATCCATGCGTAGCGTGGTAGGAATCTCCGGCCTTCAGGCCGGGGAGGATGTCAAAAGACCTCAGCTGCCCAACACTGTGCAGCTGACAAAAAATACAGTTCTCTTGGGAGAGGAGCCGAGGGTGGTGGCGTTGGCGGCGCGGAGCGCTTGGGAGCGGATCCACCGGTTGGGAAAGGGGCGGCAAATGCTAACGTCAGAGTAGGGATCTTTCCGCTGGGCAAGGGATCCCGTTACCCTGGTTTTTGGCTTTTTCCCCAAGATCTGGATGTTGAGAGCTGGAATTGTCGGCCTGCCCAACGTAGGCAAATCTACCTTGTTCAACGCCCTCTGTGAAAATGCCAAAGCCGAGGCGGCCAACTTTCCCTTCTGCACCATTGAGCCGAATGTGGGGCGGGTGGCGGTGCCCGACGAGCGCTTGCAGGTGCTGGCCAAGATCAGCGGTTCTGCCGAGATCATCCCCAGCCAAATCGAGTTTGTGGATATTGCCGGGCTGGTGGCTGGAGCCAGCAAGGGGGAGGGTCTGGGCAACCAGTTTCTCTCCCACATTCGCCAGGTGGACGCCGTGGTGCACGTGGTGCGCTGCTTCCAAGACGAGAACATTGTGCATGTGGCGGGTTCGGTGGATCCCTTGCGGGATATCGGGGTGATCAACTTGGAGCTAGCCTTGGCGGATTTGGCCCAGATCGAGCGGCGCATAGAGCGGGTGCGCAAGCAGGCCAAGTCCGACAAAACCGCCCAACTGGAGTTGCAGGCTCTGGAACAATTACAGGCTGCCTTGGACGAGGGCAAGCCGGCTCGCCTGGTACCCCTCAGCCCAGAAGAAGAGCAGTTGATCAAAGGGTTGGGGCTGCTCACCCGTAAAAAAGTCATCTACGCCGCCAATGTGGCGGAAACGGATCTGGCCAGCGGCAATGCCTGGGTGGAGCAGGTGCGGCAATTTGCCGAGGCGGAAGGGGCAGGTGTGGTGGTGGTCTCAGCCCAGGTGGAGGCGGAACTGGTGGAGCTGCCCCCCGACGAGCGACAGGCCTATCTGGATTCGTTAGGGGTAAAAGAGGGCGGGCTGAAATCTCTCATCCGAGCCACCTACGAGCTGTTGGGCTTGCGCACCTACTTTACCTCTGGCCCCAAAGAAACCCGCGCTTGGACGATTCCAGTCGGCGCCACAGCCCCTCAGGCAGCCGGGGTGATCCACTCCGATTTTGAGCGGGGCTTCATCCGGGCCGAGACGGTGGCCTATGCCGATCTGGTGGCGGCGGGATCCCTGAATGCCGCCAAAGAAAAGGGCCTGCTGCGCAGCGAAGGCAAAGACTACGTCGTCCAGGAAGGGGACGTGATGCACTTCCGCTTCAATGTCTAGTTCCCTATCCTCCTGCATCTCTCAGGCAAGCTGGGTTTTCTCAGAAACTGAAGACTTGCTCCCTGTCTTTAGGCAAAAAGACTTAACCCGCCCTGGACAAGGGATCCCAGCTTGGCGCCTTAGCTCCAGTTGGGTCTGAGAAGCAGCCCTTTCCTGAGAGAACTGTTGACGCTGTAACGAAACATCACAATAATTGGACTAGATAAACAAATGTTTTAGGGATGTATTGATGGATCTGCTGCAATACGGCCCGATGGCCTGGGTTTACATGGCAATCTTTGCCTCTATCATTTGGTGCATCTGGGGTCGTTCCGAAGACGACATCATGTTCTAGCCAGAGCGGGAGAGCTTCCTCTGTCGGCGGGGGCCATTCCTTGCGCTTGAGCCGGCAGGGGCAGCCTTTCACCAATCGTGGCTCTGTAAGGACGTTGTAAAAAATTTTGTAGAATCCTGTTGGGCTTGCGCCAGCCTTGGGATTGACGGCAATACCATCCTAGGCAGTGGGAGACTTTTCCCCCTGCTTTTGCAACACGGCAGCCTGCAGCGGTTATGGGTGTTACCAGCTTGATCTCCCGACGTCCTCTGCCTGGGGCAGAACAGACGCCAGAGGGCTACCGTCTTTCTTGGCGGGGCGTTGGGGTGATGGGGGTGCTAAACGTTACCCCCGACAGCTTCAGCGATGGCGGCCAGTGGGGATCTGCAGAAGCGGCTGTGCAGGCAGCCAAAGCCATGGCAGCGGCAGGGGCCTTGATCGTGGATATTGGCGGCGAGTCCACCCGTCCGGGAGCGGAGCCGGTATCGGTGGAGGTGGAATGCGACCGAGTCTTGCCCGTGATCCGGGCCCTGGAAGGATCCGGGATCCCCATCAGCGTCGATACGCGCAGAACGGAGGTGGCGGCTGCGGCTTTGGCTGCCGGGGCGCACATCATCAACGATGTCAGCGGGCTGCGGGATCCCCAAATGATACAGGTCTGTGCCGAAAAGGGGGTGCCGGCGGTGATCATGCACATGCGGGGAGAACCGCGCACCATGCAGCAGCAGACCGACTATGCTGACCTGGAGGGGGAGGTTTTCGGTTTTCTCAGGGAACAGGCAGAGCGGGCCCTGGCAGCGGGCGTGCCCAGCGTTGTTTTGGATCCGGGCTTGGGCTTTGCCAAAACTGCTGAGCAGAATGTAACCCTGCTCAAAGCCCTACCGCGGCTGGTGGCCTACGGCTACCCAGTTTTGGTGGGGGCATCCCGCAAAAGTTTTGTGGGCAAGCTTTCCGGCATTGCCGTGCCCAGCGAGCGAGACAGCGCCAGCGTGGCCGTGCACCTGTTTGCAGCCAGCCGGGGAGCTGCCCTGGTACGGGTTCATAACGTGCCGGCTCATGTTTCCGCCCTTGCCACTTGGGAAGCTCTGCACCATGACGCAGGGTAGGCTGGTGCTGCAGGGCCTCGTCTTTCATGCTTACCACGGCCACTGCCCGGAGGAAGCGGTTTTGGGCGGGCGCTTTGTGGTGGATGTGGAGATGCAGCTTTCCCTGGCCCAGATCCAGGATGACCTCTCTGGCACAGTGGACTATGCCCAAGTGTATGAGATGGTGCGGCAGGAGGTGACCGGCCAGCGCCGCCGCTTGATCGAGACCTTGGCAGACCAGATTGCAGAGCGGCTGTGGCAGAGCTATCCCCAACTGGAGGCCCTAACTGTGCGGGTTCACAAGCCCCATGCTCCCCTGCCGGGGCTGTTCGATGATGTTTACGTAGAGATCGACCGTCGCCGATCTGTATGAATCCCGACCTGGCCTACATTGCCCTGGGAAGCAACTTGGGGGATCCGCTGCAGCAGTTGCGCCTGGCTGTGCAGAAGCTGCCCCAGCTGGGAGAGGTGGTGGCCTGTTCCAGTCTCTACCGCAGCCCAGCCCAAGGGGGGCCACCCGGACAGCCTGACTACCTTAACGCAGTGGTGGCGTTGGATCCCTTTCCCCCCTACCAGTCTCCCCTGGAGTTGCTCGGGGCGCTGCTGGCCATCGAGCAGGAGGCAGGACGGGTGCGGCGCATCCGCTGGGAGGCCAGAACCCTGGATTTGGATCTGCTGGCCATGGGCAGCCGCATCCTGAACAGCCCTGAGCTGACGTTGCCCCACCCCCGCATGATGGAACGTGCTTTTGTCTTAGCTCCCTTGGGGGAGATCGCTCCCGACTGGCGTCACCCTGAGACCGGTGTGGGGGTCAAAGAGGCACTCATCAGTTTGGATCAGTCCTGGCTGGAGCGCACAACCCTCGGCTGGGAGTAAGAAAGAGTTTGGTAAGCTGGTTAGGGATTTCGGCAAAAGGGATCCCATGGACAGCCTCCAACTCTGGCAGCGCTACTGCGATTGGCTTTACTACCATCCCGGCCTGGAGATTTTCGTCGATATCAGCCGCATCCGTTTCACTCCCCCTCAGGTGGAAGCGCTACGGCCTCGCTTTGCCCAGGCTTTTGCCGATATGCAGGCTTTGGAGGCAGGAGCCATTGCCAACCCCGACGAAGGCCGCCAGGTGGGCCACTATTGGCTGCGGGCGCCCGAGCTGGCTCCCACCCCTGAAATCCGGCAGGCCATTCAGGATTCCATTGAGCGAGTGGAAACCTTTGCCGAAAAGATCCATCGCGGAACCATCCCGGCCAGCGGGGGGGGACGGTTCACCGAGCTGCTCTGCATCGGCATTGGCGGCTCAGCTCTGGGGCCGCAATTTGTGGCGGAGGCCCTGGCTCCGCTGCACCCCCCCCTGAACATCCACTTCATCGACAACACGGATCCCGACGGGTTTGACCGGGTGCTGGGGCGGCTGGCAGACCAACTGGGGCAAACCCTGGTGATCACCACCTCCAAATCCGGCGGCACCCCAGAGCCCCGCAATGGCTTGGTGGAGGTGAAGCTGGCCTACCAAAAAGCCGGGATCCCTTTTTCTGCCCATGCGGTGGCCATCACCGGCCCCGGCAGCCAATTGGAGCAGCAGGCGCGGCAGGAGGGGTGGTTGGAGGTCTTCCCCATCTTCGACTGGGTGGGGGGGCGCACCTCCGAAACGTCCCCGGTGGGCCTGTTGCCGGCAGCGTTGCAGGGCATTGATATCCGGGCTTTGCTGGCCGGGGCAGCCACCATGGATGAGGCCACCCGCCTGCCCCACCTGGAGCGCAATCCCGCCGCCCTGCTGGCCATGGCCTGGTACATCGTCGGTCAAGGGCAAGGGCGCAAGGACATGGTGGTTTTGCCCTACAAGGATCGCCTGCTGCTGTTTAGCCGTTACTTACAACAGTTGGTGATGGAATCCCTGGGCAAATCCCACGATCTAAACGGCAACCGTGTGGAGCAGGGCATCGCCGTTTACGGCAACAAGGGCACCACCGACCAACATGCCTACGTCCAGCAGTTGCGGGATGGCTTGAACAACTTCTTTGTCACCTTCATCGAGGTGCTTCAGGATCGGGAGCCCGGGATCCCTTCCCCCTTCGTGGAGCCGCAGGTGACCAGTGGTGACTACCTGAGCGGCCTGCTGCAGGGTACCCGCCAGGCCCTCTACGAAAACGGTCGCGACTCCATTACCGTGACGCTGCCACGGGTAGATGCCCGCTCGGTGGGGGCCTTGATCGCCCTCTACGAACGAGCCGTGGGCCTCTATGCCTCCCTAATCCAGATCAACGCCTACCATCAACCGGGGGTGGAAGCAGGCAAAAAAGCCGCCAGCGCCGTCTTGGAGCTGCAACGGCGATTGCTAGAGACGGTGCAGGAGCACCAGGGATCCCTGACTTTGCCCCAACTGGCAGAGAAACTGGGCTGCCCGGAGCGCATAGAAACCCTGTACTGGATTGTGCGGCACTTGCACGCCAATGGCCGCGGAGTGCTCTTGACAGGGGATCCCGCCCGCCCCCTGGAGCTGAGCATCCAGCCCCGGCCCGCTTGATCCTCTGATTTCCTGGATTGGGTGTGGAGCGCAGGCTTGAGTTGGCCAATCTGTACCTGGCCTTAAGCCCTTCCCAGCCAGCCGGCCCGCCTGCCTAGAATCGAGCAAGAGTCCACTCCAGGAGGAGACTATGGATCAATCTGCTGCCGTCCTACCCTTACAGACTCCGAAAGATGTCTCCATCGAAGATATTGAGCGGGAGCTGAACAAGATCTGGTCTTCCAAAGGAGAGAGCGTTGCCGCCCGCGCTGCCACCTTTACCCTGGTGGTGTACGAATCTCTGGACGATGCGCTGTTGCTACCTTCTCCCACCGTCGAGGCCATCGCCACCCAAAACCCCTGTCGCGTCATTGACCTGCGAGCCAAACGGGAGGGATCTGCAGACGATGCCATCGAGGCCCAGGTGGCCGCCTATTGCCCGGTGACCCGCGAGCAGCGCAGCTCGTTGGTCTGTTGCGAATACATCACCCTGAAAGCGCCCGAATCGGCCTTTGTGCGGGCCTGCAGCACCGTTGCCTCGCTGCTGATCCCCAACTTGCCCACCTTTTTGTGGTGGCAAGGGGATCTGGATTTGAACAGCTTGCTGTTTCAAAAATTGGTGGCTCTGAGCAACCGGGTCATCGTCGATTCACGGGGCTTTGTCAATCCAGAAGAAGATCTGCAGGAAATCCACCTCTTGGTGGGTGAGGGGCGCCACTGTGGGGATCTCAACTGGCGGCGGCTGCTGCCTTGGCAGGAACTCACCGCCCAAGCCTTTGACCCTCCCGACCGGCGGGAGTCCCTATACCTCGTAGATCGCGTGAACCTCGACTACAAAGCCGGCAATCCCTGCCAGGCGTTCCTTTTCCTGGGCTGGCTGGCCGGTCGCCTGGGATGGACTCCCACAGAGCGGGTTCAGGCTCAAGAACACGATTACAAGATTGACCGCATCCGCTTTCAAACCCAAATGGGCGGCGAGGTGATGGCAGAACTGGCCGCTGTGCCCTTGGCCTCGGAAATCAGCCAGCCGGGGGATCTCATCGGGCTGCGCCTCACCTCCAGCAACCAAGAAGCCGACGCCTGTACTGTGCTGTGCTCCGAAATCACAGGGTGTATGCGCATGGAAGCCATGGGGGGCGCTCAGAGATGTGTGGTTCGCCAGGTGGCTCCCCTGGAGCAGGATTCCCTCGACACCCTGCTGGCTGCCGAGTTGCAGCGGCTTGGCCCCGACTACCTCTACGAAGAAACCCTAGGGGTGGTGGATCAGATGCTGAAGCTGGGCAAAAGCTGAGATCTGCTTCTGGTTTAAGTGACATACTCCCGCACTCATGCTGATGCAAAGCGCTCCGCGCCGCTAAAGCGAGAGAGTGCGGGCTTCAAGGACTCCGTCCCGCTGACGCGAACAGTGACTCCGGTTAGCGCTCCGCGCTGCTAGCGCGAAAAGGACGGGATGCCCCACCACCCTGTACTTGATGTTTATAGCGGCAGTGTATAAAACCCCGCTACTTTTTATGTTTATGGCACCAGTCAAGGACAAAACATCATGTCCCCGCCTTTCATCCCGACTCTCACCCTGGATAGTGGCTAGCCACTAGTCACTAGTCACTAGCCCCTAATAGAGGGCGGGGCTTCCCAGCGGTGTAGCTAACGGGGTGCAGGGGCAATCAGTCCCGCGCCCTGTCCACAGGGTGAGCGCCGGGAGGATGTTATAGTAGCTACAGAGGGGTCGGCTAGCTGCGCAAGGTCACCGGAAATTGTGTTGCCAACTGCGCCCTCACCTGGTTTTGCAGAGCTTCTACCTCCGCATCCGTGAGGGTGCGATCGGGAGCACGGTACACCAGGCGGAAGGCAAGGCTGCGCTGCCCTGCAGGTACGCCTTGACCACGGTACTCGTCGAAAAGCTGCACCGATTGGAGAAGTGCTCCGCCCGCTCGACGGATAACCTTCTCGATCTCACCAACGGCAAGGTCGAGTGGCGCAAAGAAGGCGATATCCCGATCGGCAGCAGGAAAGGGCGAAAAGGGGACAAATTGCACAATGCCCCGTCTCTCCAGGCTTTCCAGCAAGGGATCCAACTGCAGCTCAAACCCATAGACCTGATCTGGCAGCCCCTTTTCCTGACAGAGGCGGGGGTGCAGTTGCCCGAACAAACCGATGCGGGATCCCTCAATCCACAAACTGGCCTGGCGACCGGGGTGAAGCAGGGACGATTGCTCTTCAGGGGGATCCAGACGAAACTCCGGGCCAAATCCCAGCCGCTCCAGAGCGGAGACCAGCAGCCCCTTGGCCTCGAACCAGTCCATGGGTCGGTTGCGGTGCTGCCAATCGTGGGGATTGGGATCCCCGCCCAAGATACCGCCGATATGCTCAGCTTCCCGGTAAGGGTGGGGGTTGGGGGGAAGGGCATGGGCAAAAACACGACCGATTTCAAAGGCTTGGAGCGGGCCGTTGCCTTGATCCCAGTTGAAGCGGAAGGCCTCCACCAGGCCGGGAAGTAGCGCATTGCGCACGGCTGAATATTCAGGCGAAAGTGGATTGGCAATCCTCACCAAAGATCCATCCTCCTCCGCCGGGCAGAGGGAGATGTGATATACCTCTGTCAGGCCAATGCCGCGCAGCACTTCTCGGATCTGGCGGGTGAACGTTTCCCGCGCCGAAAGGGATCCCACCTGCGGCTCGGTGGGTAGGGTTTCTGAGAAGCGGTCATAGCCGTAGAGACGGGCAAACTCCTCGATGAGGTCGATCTCCCGCTCAATGTCCCGCAGGCGATAGGGGGGAACGACGACCTGCCAAACACAGCTGGCCACGGTTGCCGTCTCGGTAGCGGGGGAGAGGGCACTCTGGGAATTGGCCCCTTCGCAACGGGAGAGCTGAAAGCCCAAGGCAGATAGGATCTCCTCCACATCCGCCGCCTGCACCTCGTCCCCCAACACATCGATCAGCCGCGACAGCCGCAATTTCAGGGTGCGTTCCAGGGGGGGCCGCTGGTCAAAGGTGGTGAGGCCGGCCACTGCTCCCCCTGCCAGTTCCAGGATCAACTGCACCGCCCGATCCCGGGCCTGATCGAGGGTGGCAAAGTTAACCCCTCGCTCATAGCGGGTGGAAGCCTCGGTGCGCAGACCTTGAGACCGGGCCGAGCGCCGCGTCACCGCTGGATCGAATAGGGCTGCTTCCAAGAAAATGCGAGTGGTGGTCGAGCTGACTTCGGTTTCTTCCCCTCCCATGACCCCGGCCAGAGCTACCGGTTGGCTGCCGGCCACAATGAGATGACTGTCGGCTTGCAAGGTGCGGGTTTGGCCGTCCAAGGTCTTTAAGGTTTCTCCCGGCTGGGCCAAGCGCACCTCGATGGTGGGTTTTTTCTTGCCCATGACCTGGAGCAGGCGATCCCAGTCGAAGGCGTGCAAAGGCTGGCCCCATTCCAGCAGGATCAGGTTGGTAACATCCACTACGTTGTTGATGGATCGCATGCCGGCAGCGGCCAGTCGGTGTTTTAGCCAGTCGGGGGAAGGGCCGACTTTCACCCCTTCGATCAACACGCCACTGTAGGCGGGGCAGGCTTTGGCGTCGGCAATGCGCAACTGAAAGTTGGGGATGGGCTTGGTTTGGAGAGGCTGGACGGGGGGCAGGCGCAGCGGGTTGCGGGTGAGGGCAGCCACTTCGCGGGCGATCCCCACCATGCTCAGGGCATCGGCCCGGTTGGCGGTGGAAGTGAGATCCAGCACCACATCGTCCAAGCCTAGAAGGGGGCGCACATCAGAGCCAAGCGGATGAACCTCCAGATCCAAGTCGGGCGGGAATTCGTGGATCCCTTCGGAAGATTTCTCCAGCCCCAGCTCTGCCAGAGAGCAGATCATGCCCTCCGAGATCACCCCCCGCTTGTCGGCTTTGGCAATGGTGAGGGAGAGGGCGGGCAAATGGGTGCCGGGTGTAGCCACTGCTACCAGGATCCCAGGGCGGGCGTTGGCAGCTCCACAGACAATGGTGGCAGGCCGATTGGATCCCAAATCCACCTGGCAAACCTGCAGCTTGTCGGCGTTGGGGTGAGGCTCGGCAGCCAGGATCTTGCCCAAAACCACCCCCTCTGCCCAGGTGCGGCGGTCTTCGATCTCTTCCACTTCAAACCCCGCCAGGGTGAGGGCCTCTCCCAGTTCTTCGGGTGAAAGTTGGAAATCCACCAGTTCTCGCAGCCACTTCAAGGAGATGCGCATCGCTGAGCCATCGGTGCAAACGCCGCACCCATTATCGCTCACCTGGCCCTCTTCTCCAGCTGGGATCCTTGCCCAAGGCAGAACAGACAAGAGGCGCCTCCGGACTCATCGGTCTCATCAGGGGGAGAGAGGGGGATGCTAAAACGGTGAAGGCGACGGCTAAGGTCAGATCCAGCGGATGGCAAGGTGAGGAAAGATGAAGGAAGACTGGGCAAAACGGTTGCGCAACGGGCTGGTTGCCGCGGCAGCTGTGCTCTTAGCGGTGGGTTTGTTTTTGGCCAGCCAGGGTCGTCAGGCGGGCAGCAACCTAGAGGCTCTAGCCCAAGAGGCCATACCTTGGGAGCAAGCTCAGGCCAATGGCAAACCTTCTTTGGTGGAGTTTTATGCCGATTGGTGCAGCACCTGTCGTGCCATGGCACCCCTCCTGGCCAGCCTGAAACAGGAATTTGCCGATCAAGTCAACTTTGTCATGCTCAATGTGGATAATCCCAAGTGGCTGCCGGAGCTGAGCCGCTACCGGGTGAACGGCATCCCTCATTTTCTGTTTTTGGATCGGCAGGGAGAAGTGCTGGGATCGGCGATTGGCGAACAGCCGCCGTCGATTCTGCGAGCCAATGTGTTGGCTCTGGCAACCGGACAGCCCCTGCAGTTGACCAACATCGGGCCGGTGTCTGAGCTGGAGCGGAGCGGGCCTATCCTCCCCAGTCAGCCGGATCCCCGCAGTCATGGTTAGGAGTTTGGTCCAGGGTTTTGTTGTCTTGGACACAGGCGGAAAGGTCTGGCCTCGGTTTGATCTGATATTGGATAACTTCTATCCATTCTCGTAGCTCACAAGAACAGGCCATGGCTGTCGAGACAACACCGATTTTGCCGGATCCGCAACGGTTGATCCCGAGCGAGCGCCTCAGACAACTGAATGTCCGCTCCAATTCAGCCGGGCTCCGGCAGCTTTTGGGACATTTGGCGGTGATGGCGGTGAGTGGCAGCCTGTGGGTGACCCAGAAAGGTGTCAATGGCTGGATTGCCCTGCCGGCGCTGGTGGTTTACGGGGCCAGTTTGGCGACGATGTTTGCTGCTTTGCACGAATGTGTACACCGCACCGCTTTTGCCAGCCCAAAACTGAATGACGGGGTAGCCTGGGTGGCGGGCTTGCTCTCATTTTACAACAGCACTTTTTATCGCCGATACCACAAATGGCACCACCGCTATACCCAGATTCCGGGCAAGGATCCGGAGCTGGAGGATCCCAAACCCCAGAGCTGGCCGGAGTATTTGCTCGAGCTGAGCGGCTTGACTTGGTGGATCGGCAAGGTGAAGACCTACATCCGCATAGCCAGCGGCCAGTTGCAAGGCTATCCCTACATTCCTGAATCGGCCCGCCAAGAGGTCATTCGTTCGGTGCGGTTGCAGCTAGGGATCTATGGCCTTGGGAGCTTGCTCTCCCTTCTGCTGGGGGATCCCTGGATAGTGTGGCTGTGGCTGTTGCCTTTGGCGGTAGGGCAGCCGATCTTGCGCTTCATTTTGTTGGCAGAGCACACAGGCTGTAGCCAAACCGAGGATCCCTTCTCCAATACCCGTACCACCCTTACCCTTTGGCCAATCCGCTTTTTGATGTGGAATATGCCTTACCATGCTGAGCATCACCTTTACCCCTCCATTCCATTTCATGCTTTGGCCGATGCCCATCAATACCTCAAGCCCCATCTGGCTCATCTAGGGCAGGGGTATGTGCGGGTTCATCGTCAGGTGATTGAACAATTTCAGGCATGACTCACTACACCTGGAGCCTGAACGATTTTCAGCTACAGTGCGGGATCCAACTGCCCCAAATCACGCTCGCCTACGCCACCTACGGGACTCTTTCCCCCCGAAAAGACAACCTGATCCTCTACCCCACCTCCTATGGGGCTCAGCATCCCGACCTGGAGTGGCTGATTCGTCCCGACGGCATCCTCAACCCGCAGCGGTGGTTTATCCTCATTCCCAATATGCTGGGCAATGGCCTTTCCACTTCCCCCAGCAACGATCCAGCCTGTGGCTTGCGGGAAGATGGCTTCTGGTTTAGCCACTGGGACAATGTGCGCCTGCAGGAGAGCCTGATTCGCCAACACTTTGGGATCGAACGCATCCGCCTGATCTACGGCTGGTCGATGGGGGCTCAGCAAGCCTATCACTGGGGATCCCTGTTTCCTGAGCGGGTGGAACGGATCGTAGCCCTCTGCGGCACCGCCAAGACCACAGTTCACAATCGGGTTTTTCTGGAGAGTTTGCGCTCAGCCCTAACTGCCGATCCCGCCTGGAACGGTCGTCGATTTACGGGTGTCCCAGAGCGGGGTCTGCGAGCTTTTGCCCACATCTACGCCAGTTGGGCTGTTTCCCAACCTTTTTTCAACCAAAAATGCTATGAATCCTTGGGGTATGCCTCTCTCGAAGATTATCTAGAGCGAGGCTGGGAGGCCAATTACCGCCGCCGGGATCCGCAGAATTTGCTATCGATGATCGAAACCTGGATTCGCTGCGATATCAGCGACAACCCCATTCACCGGGGAGATTATCGGGCTGCTTTGAGGGCAATTCAGGCCCAAACATTGGTGATGCCCGCCCAGACGGATTTGTATTTCACCCCAGAAGATTGTCGGGCTGAGGCAGAATGGATCCCGAACGCGGTTTACAAGATCATCCCCTCCATTTGGGGGCACCGGGCCGGTAATCCTCATCAAAACCCCGAGGATGAAGCTTTTATTCGCACAGCCGTGCAGGAGTTCCTGGAGAGCTGAGGGCACCTACACAGATCCTACACAGATTGCAGGCGCAGGTGTTGCACCAGAGCCTGTAGCCCCAACAGGTAGCTTTGCGCCCCAAAACCACTGATTTGCCCAATCGCTACGGCGGCGATGTAAGAGTGCTGGCGGAAGGGCTCGCGGCGATGGATGTTGCTTAGGTGGACTTCCACAGTGGGCAATCCTACGGCTGCAATGGCATCTCGGAGAGCAATGCTGGTGTGGGTATAGGCGCCGGGGTTGATCAGAATGCCGACATGCTGCTGGCGGGCACGGTGAATGGCATCGATGAGCACCCCCTCATGGTTGGACTGGAGAATCTCCAGCTTCGCCCCTAGCATTTCTGCCTGCCGATGCAGAGCCTGATCGATCTGCTCTAGGGATACTGAGCCGTAGATGCCCACCTCTCGCACCCCCAGCAGGTTGAGGTTGGGGCCATGCAGTACCAAGAGGCTGAGAGGCTCGCCGCCGGGGGCAATGGCAGTCGGATTAACGACGACGATGGGATCCATCTTCTACCGGAATGGGAGCAGGTTGAGGCTGGGGGTTCCCCAGCAGGGTGTCGATCACACGTTCCACCCATTCCCGGATCTTTTCCAGCACCTTTTCTACCCAATCCATCCGATCTGCCTCGCGAGGTTTTACGAAGGGAGTTTATTCGACGGACTTCTATGATAGCGCTTCTTTCCGAGGGGTGTAGAGCTGACTGGCTGGCCGGCCTTTTTCCCCAGCAGGGATCCCTTGTTTTGCCTACCCTTTTACAAGAATCTGAAGAAAATCCAAAACCCCTCAGCCAGACCAGTTCTTCAGCTAGAAATCGCAGGAGCCCCGCACTGTACCCGTAGGGTCAGTGCCGGGAGGAATGCGCTTTGATGAAGTACAATGAACTTATGAGCCAAG
>NZ_JBSSAC010000060.1:0-13211 GCF_054058315.1 Thermostichus sp. MS-CIW-40 | reverse complement strand
GGGCTTGTTTTGTTCTCTGGTAGAGCAGAGCAGGCTCAGGGCTACTGAAAGCCCGCTCCGTACCGCTTAGCGGTCGGAGCCGGGTAGTTTACCATAGTTCGACAAGAATCCAACTCAAAGAGCGCACCACTTAAGGTATCCATCTGCATCTGTGGCTGTAACCTCCTCTCCGCCTTCCCGTTCCCGCGCTTTTGACCTTTGGCCTCCCCTGGCCTTAGTTTTGCAGCGGATCACCCAAGCCGTACCGGTGCTGCTGTTGATCACGGTGCTCAGCTTTTTGCTCTTGCAACTGGCCCCCGGAGATTTTTTGGATCCCTTGCGGGCGGATCCCAGTTTCAGCCAGGAGTTTATTGCCCAAGAGGAAGCGCGGCTGGGGTTGGATAAGCCCTTGGTTTGGCAGTACTTGACCTGGCTGGGCAACCTGCTGCAAGGGGATTTCGGGGTGAGCTACACCTATCGCGTGCCGGTAGCACAGCTCATCCTCTCCCGCGCCGGCGCTACCTTGCTGTTGGCGGTGTCCTCTGTGGTGCTGACTTGGCTGGTCGCCATTCCCCTAGGGATCCTGGGGGCGCTGCGGCAGAACACCCCCCTGGATCGGGCGTTGCAGTTGCTCAGCTACCTGGGCCAGGCCATGCCCAGCTTCGTGCTGGCCATTTTGCTGCTAATTGTGGCCCAAAACGTGAGCTGGCTGCCGGTAGGGGGGATGACCAGTGTTTATTTTGCCGAGCTTAGTTTGGGGGAAAAGTTGCTGGATCTGGGCCGCCACCTGCTCCTGCCCACGCTGGCCCTGAGCATCACCAGCTTTGCCGGGCTGCAGCGGATTACGCGCGGCAATTTCTTGGATGTGCTGCGGCAGGAATACATCCAGGCGGCGCGGGCCCGTGGGATCCCGGAGTGGCGGGTGATCTGGTTGCACGCGCTGCGCAACGCCGTCAACCCCTTGATCACGATCTTGGGCTTTGAGTTTGCCAATCTGCTCAGCGGCTCTTTTATTGCCGAGTTTTTCTTCAATTGGCCGGGGCTGGGCAAGCTGCTCTTGGAGGCTGTTCAAAGTTTCGACATCAATGTGGTGATGGCGGGGCTTTTGCTGGGGGCCGTGATGCTCATTCTGGGCAATTTGTTGGCCGATTTGCTCCTGATGTGGGTGGATCCCCGTATCCGACCCGACTCGTTTTCCCGACTCGTTTTTTAGTTAGCCATTGCTGCTACGGATCCCTCAAACAGGCGGCTCAATTGTGGAGACAATATCCCGAATCACCGCCTCTGCCTCTTGCCGTCGGTTGCCGGCCATCTCTCCCGACCCGGCCAGAGAAACCCGATGGGTCAGTACCGGCACGAACAGTGCTTGCAGATCTTCTGGCAAACAAAAGCTGCGCCCTTTCACCAGCGCCTGGGCCCGTGCTGCCCGTGCTAGGGCTAGCGCCCCACGGGTGGATACCCCTGCCCGCAACAGCTTGGACACGCGAGTGGCCTGCACCACCTGCAGAAGATAGTCCGCCAGGGATCCATCCAAATACACCTGATCCACCGCCGACTGAATCTCTCGCAACTCCATCAGGGAGAGAACCGGCTGCAGAGCATCCACCGGCTCGGCCTGTTGCCGTTGCAACAGCAAGGCTCGCTCTATCTCAGGGCTGGGGTAGCCAATCGACAGCCGCACCAAAAACCGATCCAACTGGCTTTCTGGGAGGGGATAGGTGCCGTGGTACTCCAAAGGATTTTGGGTGGCCAACACCATAAATGGGCTGGGCAGCGGGTAGGTGCGATCGTCCAGCGAAACCTGCTTTTCCGCCATTGCCTCCAGCAGAGCACTTTGGGTGCGGGGCGAGGTGCGATTGATTTCATCCGCCAAGACCACGTGGGCAAAAATGGGGCCGGGACGAAATTCAAAATCCCCTTTTTCTTTGTTGAAAAGGGTGAGGCCAAGGATATCTGTCGGCAATAGGTCGCTGGTAAATTGAATCCGCTGAAACTTGGCTCCCAAACTGTGGGCGATGGCCCGCGCCAAAGTGGTCTTGCCTACACCGGGCACATCTTCAAGCAAAACATGACCTTCCGCAACCAAGGCCGTGACCACCGCCTGCACCACCTGCGATTTGCCCTGAAACACGGATTCGATATTGGCAATCAGCTTGCCAATCTGTTGGTGCAAGGTTTGTAATCGCTCCGCTGGGATCCGTGCTGAACCAGACCGGGTGCTGACACTCGCCATAAACCATTCCCAAAGGGGCCTATTCCACCTTACAGGCTGGATCCCATTGCCAGCTCAGGGCGGGATCCCGCTAAACCCCAGTGAAAAACCGGAGTATCATAGACCTAAGCCCTCCACAAGGATGGATATCTTGGAACTGTCTTGCAAAAGTGAATATGCTCTCCTGGCCCTTCTGGAATTGGCCCAGCACTACAGCGATGGCCAGGTGCTGCAGATTAAAGAAATTGCGGCTCATCAGTCCATACCCGACCGCTACTTGGAGCAATTGCTGGCCACCTTGCGCAGACAGGGGTTGGTGCGCAGCCAACGGGGATCCAAGGGAGGCTACTTCCTGGCCCGAGCACCCTGGCAGATCTCGCTGCTGGATGTTATCCAGGCCATCGAGGGGGAAGATCTCAGCCGCTCCCGCGACTTGCCCTCGGGCGATCTCACCCCAGAGCGGGAAGTGCTCCTGAAGGCCTGGCAAGATGCCCAAGCTGCGGCGGTAGCCATTCTCCAGAAGACCACCCTACAAGACCTCTGCGACCGGCAGGCACAACAGCAACAAGCTCGGCTCATGTACTACATCTAGGCCAGAGGCTGGAGCTGGGATCCCTGGCAAGTTTTGGGTTATCCTGAAACACATTGCTTTTCGAATTGAGCCCTTTCCATGACCGTTCGCTCTTCTCGCTCTCAGGCTGCCGATACGTTTTCCGCGGAAGATTTTGCCCAGGCTTTAGACAAGCAAAACCTCAGCTTTCAACCGGGGCAGGTGGTGCAAGGCCGCATCTTCCAACATCAGAACGATGGCGCTCTGGTGGATATTGGCGGCAAATCCCCGGCCTTTTTGCCCCTCAAGGAAGCAGGGATCCGCCCAGGGGAAGATTTGAGTGCGCTCTTTCCTTTAAAGACAGAAGCCGAGTTTCTCATCCTGCGGGAAGATGCAGAAGGACAAATTGTGCTCTCGGCGCGGCGGCTGAGGCTGAAGCGGCTTTGGGAAGAGCTGGCCCAGAAGCAAGCCAACGGCCAGACGGTAACCGTTCCGGTGATCGCCACCAACAAAGGGGGGGTGGTGGTGGATGTGCAGGGGCTGCGCGGCTTCATTCCCCGCTCCCACCTCAGCCAACGGGAAAGTCTGGAGGAGTTGGTGGGGCAATCCTTGACAGCAAGCTTTATCGAGGTGAACCCAGAAGCCAACAAGCTGGTGCTCTCCCAAAGGGCGGCTGTAAAGTCCGAGAACCTGAGTCGCTACACCAGTGGCCAAGTGGTGGAAGGCAAAGTCAGCGGACTAAAACCCTTCGGTGTGTTTGTGGACTTGGAAGAAGGGGTAACCGGGCTGTTGCACATCAAGCAGGTCAGCCAAAGTTTTGTAGCCTCGCTACCGGATTTGTTCAAACCAGGCCAACGCATCAAAGCTGTTGTCATCGATGTGGATGAGGCCAAGGGACGGATGGCCCTCTCCCTGCGGGTGCTGGAAAAGCATCCGGGCGAGGTGCTGGAGCAGCTGGACAGGGTTATGGAGGAGGCCGAAGAGCGGGCCGGTAAACTCAAGGGGAGAATAACATCCGACGGCCAAGTCATCTGATCCCATCTCTGCCTCGAGTTCGGATGCAAAACCTGCAGAGGGAAAGCAAGACGCCTTACGGCAATCAGAGGAAAATCACAGTACTGATACATTCACGCTGAACTCTCCTGAACATGGTTCAGGAAAGAAGCGATCGCATCCTGCCTATCTCTGTTCGCGTTAGCGGGACGGAGTCTAAGCAGGAAGGCGGTATCCCGCAAAGCCCTGAGGAATACCCCCCGAGCGCTTTCCCCCTTCACTTCCCGGCAACCGTTGCGGTGGACTCAAGGATCAGGGGGAAACTTGGTCTACTATATCCCTCTCAATGACTTTTGCCAAACCGCCTAAAGCTCAGTAAATTCAGCGAAGTTCAGGGTTTTGGGGGTTAGAGGCATGCTCTAGTACTACCCTTACTCCTGCAGGGGCCTGTGCTCAACGCCCAGGGGCTTACCTCTGACAATACCACTGGTCTTAGCCCTCTTCAGCCAGGAGGTGATTTTCGGAAGAGTTCCCAGAAGAGGGCTGGATCCCCTACCCCCGCATAGACAGGCTCAAAAGTGGGGCCTAGGATAGGCTAACCCATCTCCACTTTTCAGCCCTCTCTACTGCACTGCCTATGAAGTTGTCACTTGTTGCCAAGCCACAGCAGCTTTCTCTTTTGCTGATTGCACTTCAGCTAACTCTGGGAGCGCCGGCGACAGCTCATCCGGTCACCAGTTCTGCAACGGACTCGACAGCGACAGCCGTTCAGCGAGTAACGGAAATTCATGGCGGAGCTGGGCCTTGGGCCGTGGTCGGCTATCGCATGGGGATGCGCGCTCTGCAGGAGCTGGGCTTGATGAGTCCAACTCCCCACACTTCTAGGAACCGTTTTCTGGTGGAGGTCATTCACGAGTCGCCGGCAGAGATCCCGTTCGTGTGCATTGTGGATGGCTTGCATGCTGCAACAGGGGCCAGTTTGGGCAAGTTGAACTTGAAGCTGGTGGAGGTCGAATCTCTTGAAAAAATGCGCAGCGTGGTCATCCACCGAGAGACCGGCAAGCGGGTGGAGTTTCAAGTTTTGCCTGAGTTTATTGACAAATACCGGAACTTGCCCCCGGAACAACTGGCGGCTGCAGGGCAGGAAGTTCTTCAACTGGCCGATGAGAAGCTTTTCCGTCTCGCCATTAGCCCATAGCAGGGAATATCGCTTCGGGATCCCTTCGGCATTCCTGAGCCAATCAGCTCCAGACCTAGATGGGTGGCCACCTCTGCCGGATGCTCTCTTTCTGGAACTAACTCTGATTATCGTGGGCTCGCTAGGTACCTCCTAAGGGATCCGGGCTTGAGCGAATACATCTTGAGGGATCACCTTTAGACCCGGCAGGAAATCATCTTGAATGGCTTGAGATCCCGTAAAGGTGCGCGGCGGGGCATCGGGATAGAAGACGGTGATGCTCTTGGCTTGGGGATCCACAACCCAAACCCTGGGGATCCCAGCCTCCAGATAATCGGTTGCCTTCTGGGCTATGGCTCCAAAACTCTGGCCAGGAGAAAGGATCTCGATCACCAACTCGGGAATGGCAAAACAAGGTTCATCGGTCATGGCCTCAACCGGCAACCGCTCGTTAGAGATGTAAGTAACATCAGGAACTGGGATCCAGGGCTCTGCCTTTCGTGTTAAAACAACTGCCCACTCAGTATGTGCTGACCCAGGCTTAGGACACTCAGGGCTAGAGCACCAGTCCTCCAAAATTTGCCACAACACCGGTTGGAGACGAGCATGGAAGCGCTTTGGCGACATGGGTCCCTGTTTGGGGACGGCCTTTCCATCGACCATCTCATAGGTAATATCTCCCTCCGGCAAGGCCAGAAACTGTTCGGGAGTTAGCTTTTGACCTGAAATGGACAACTCTGGAGTCGATAGCATCACAGGATCCCCGTTGTTTAGGATGGCCGAATCTCTGTCTAGGCTAGCTCTGACATCCCCCACCTTCACCGTTTTGAAACAGTTGTCGAGCAGGGATCCAAATCCAGCGGCAAGATGGCTCCACTCAATTTTGGGGGTAGAGATCCCCATCTTTCTGGCACCGGCTGAGCAGAGGATGCCACTTTTCGGGAGAGGATAGGGCAACATTCAACCCAGAACCCTCTCCAGGCAACTTGAGAAGGGGGGGCTTCCAAGCTGCAGTAGCTTGAAGATGCCCGTGCTTCAATGCTTGAAAGCCGTCATCGAGAGGATCCCTATGGCTAATACCCTTTTGACCACTCTAGGCACCAGCCCCTACAGCGAGACGGTGTATGTTTTTGGGGAGCGGAAAGCCGATAGAACCCGTTATGTTGCCAAAGCCCTCTGTCAGCTCTTTGACATCGAGAGGGTGATTGTGCTGCTAACCCAAGAAGCACATGACACCCATTGGAAGCATCTACAGGACTGCCTACCCCCCCACGTGGAGAAAATTGCCAAGGCCATTCCTGAAGGGAAAACCGAGGCAGAGACCTGGGAGATCTTCGATGTGCTGGTCGATAGCATCGAGCCCCATACGCGGCTGGTTTTCGATATCACCCACGCCTTTCGCTCCATCCCCGTACTGGTGCTCTTGGGAGCCGCCCTTTTGCGCAAGGCCAAGAATGTAAATATTCAGGGGCTGTACTACGGTCTCTATCTCAAAGACCAGCAGGAAACACCCATCATCGATCTCACCCCCGCCCTTCGTCTTTTGGATTGGCTGACAGCTACCGACAAATTCATTAGCACTGGCTCGGCCTTGGAGTTGGGCCAACTTTTGGATACAGTTCAACGGGACTTTTACCGCCAACCAAAGCTCGGCAAAAGGGATCCCAGACCTACTCGCCTGCAAAGCTTTGGCCGAGCCATCCGCAATGTTTCCCGCTCTCTTGAACTGGTAAGACCTGTCAGTCTCCTAGAAGAGGACTTGCCCAATTTGCAAAGGCACTCCACTGCGGATCTGGAGCAAGAGGTGGGCCAATTTGCCAAGCCTTTTGGTCTGCTGCTGCAAAGCATTCAGGATAGCTACAGCCAGCTGGCCCTGCCCCCAGACAAGGCTTCGGATCCCAGGGCCGAAATTCAAAAACACTTTCAACTGCTGCGGTGGTACGTGGAAAAGCGCCTCACCGCCCAAGCTCTTCTACTGGCTCGGGAGTGGGTGATCTCTGCCCTCTGCCTGTGCGAGGGGATCCAAAACTACCGCGAGCGGGAACAGCGGCAGGAGATCGAACAGCAGTTGGGATCCCTGATCCCACGAGGAGAGCAGCCCCAGATGTCTCTGGCCATTGCTGCCCACGTTTCCGACACCAAACAGCTTGCCGATCTCTGGTCTCGCCTCAGCGAATACCGCAACGACACGGCCCATGTGCAAATGAATCCCAATCGTTTGGACGGGGAAGCTCTGGAAAACTTCGTTTTGCGGGATCTGCTGCCCAGGTTGGAGGCTCTTTTTCCCGAATTGACCCAGCCGGAGTCTTCTGGGGAATTGGAAGGGGGTATTTCCAGGACTCTGTAGGCTGAAGGCGTCGGTAACCGGAGAGGCTGATGTCTGGACGGGGATCCCGCCTCCAAGTTCCCATTTCTCAAGATGGGTCAAAACAAAGGCGGTAGAAGTTCGCAGCATTAATCTTCACCAATCTTTACCGACCTAGAGAAATACTGAAGAAACTCTACGGATACTTAAGGATTGATGGATTTTACTTTGTAGCTTCTGTAGCCGTTGCGTCGGATACTTGGCGAATTTCTGCCTACTGT
Source organism: Thermostichus sp. MS-CIW-40 (assembly GCF_054058315.1). NCBI lineage: Bacteria > Bacillati > Cyanobacteriota > Cyanophyceae > Thermostichales > Thermostichaceae > Thermostichus > Thermostichus sp. MS-CIW-40. The sequence goes on along the minus strand of NZ_JBSSAC010000060.1, from coordinate 5,714 downwards.
TTCTTCAAAGTTGTTGCACCGTTCCCCTGTTCTTTCTATTCCTGACTGCTGTGTGAAAACCCTATGTCTCACTACTGGCAAGCCAAGATTTGGGGTCTATTGCACGATCCCGCCCTCAAAGCTCTGCATGACAGGACTGGCCGCTCCAAGGAAGGGCCGTGGGCCCAATTGGCAGCGATGCAGGGATGGTCTTCTCCCAAAGCCGAGGGATCCCTCTTGAAAAGTGTGGGAGATGCGGATCTCATCGCCTCGGCCAGCGACCGCGCGGCCATTGGCCATTTGCCCATAGCCATCAACTATCAAGTTGAGGATCGCAACTTGGGTCTTGGACTAGAAATGAGCCACTTGCTCTCCGGGCGCAAGCACTTTTGGCAATTGGCCGATGACCAACACCAAGCCCTCAAGGATGCCGGCTCCCGTGCAGACTACCTGATGGAACGGGAGGAGAGCGCCATCCCCGATTGGGTTTGGCAAGAGGAGGATCCCCAAAAAGTGTTTTGGTTGTTTTGGCGGTGCTTTCCCCAGGCCATTTGTCAGGAGTTTGGGGATGAGAGCTTGCTGCTATTGCCGGCAGAAACCCGGCTGCCAGACGGATCCCTGTGGAGCCACGCCAGCGTCACCGCAGCCTTGGCCGGATGCTTGGCCGGCTACGAGGAGCCCACGCGACCCTTTTTGGTGAGCTTTACCTTCAACCCCATCCAAGAGTTGATCAAAGCCAGCCGCAAGATGCGGGACTTTTGGGCCGGATCCTGGCTGCTGCACTACCTTTCTGCTCGCATAAGTTGGCGACTAGCTGAAAAATACGGTCCCGACTGTCTGCTCTACCCCAGCCTCTATGGCCAGCCATTAATCGACTACTGGCTGCGGGAGAAGTACCCCGAATTTGAAGAATGGATCCCTCAGCCTTCGCCTAACGCCCTGCTCACCGCCGGCTTTCCCAATGTGCTCCTGCTGCTGCTGCCAGAAGAGCGGGTGGAGGCGGCCATGCAGATGGCGCAGCAGACCCTCAAGGAAGAATGGAAGCAGTTGGCCCAGAAGGTGCTGGATTACCTGCAGGGGGATCGCCGCTGGCTGAGGCAGTTGCACCCAGAGGACCCCACCTGGCAGGGATGGCTGGAGCATCAGTGGCAGCACTACTGGGCAGCCGTGCCCCTGGGATCCCCGGCTCATGCCCTCAAGGATACCGGCATCCTTAGGCCCCCTCAGGTTTCCATTGATGCGGATCCCTGGGTCAGCGCCCAAAACCGCACCCATCACCTAGAGGCCAAGCAAAAGCTCTTCGGGGATGAGGAGCTGGAGTTTCTGCGGGCTAGCTTTTGGGATCCCCAAAGACAACAGCGCCGCCAATACAAGGCCGGACTCAACGTGGGATCTTGGTGGGCAGCCGCAGTGGAGCAAAGTCGGCGGCTACAAGCCGCTTGTAAGCAGGCCCGCGATTGGCAGCTCCCCGTTGCGTTTGGGCCGCGCAGCACCGTTTCGGGCTTGGGGCCGGTGGTGCATCCCTCGCCGCGGGAGGGGTGGATAACAGAAGGGGAGAGTCGGCGGCTTTGGCAACGGCAGGCCGGGCTCTTCGATGGCCGCGAGCAGCTCAATGCCACCGAAACCCTCAAGCGGGGCTTGTACAAAGTGCTGCCGGAGCTCTTCCCTGAGCTGGATGAAGACCAGATTGCCGCTTCCTACCCGGATCTCACCGCTGGCGTAGCCGGCTACCTCAAAACCCAAGGGCGACGGGAACGAGAGCACTTCGAGCAGGCCTGTCAGGCAGTGGAGGCCCGCTACCCGGAGGTCAGAGGGGTGCTGCGGGAAATGCGGGGCAAATGGGGGATCCCGTGGGCCGACCGGCAGAACCTGCGCTACCATCCCCGTCTGCTCAATGCTGGTTGGCTGGTGGAAGACCTGGAGCTGGACGAGGAAACGCAAAGAAGCTACCGGCAGGACATCGAGACGCTTCTAGGCCGCTACTACCCCAGCGTTAACCCCGCCAGTTGGTACGTGCTGGCTGCCGGGGATGGGGACGACATGGGCAAATGGCTCAGGGGCGAGAAGATGAAATCCTACTACGACTATCTGCCTCAACCCCTACAGCGGCTGGCCAACGGGCAAACGGAAGCCATTGGCGAGGTCTTTGGCAAGGACAAGGAGGAGCTGGAGCAAGTCAAAGACGCTTTTCAGAAGTTTGTCAAAAACAGCCGCAAGCGCATGGGGCCTGCCACCCACAGCGCCCTAAGCCGCGCCCTGCTGGATTTTTCCGGCCAGTTGGTGCCCTACCTAACAGAGCAACGCTATGCAGGCAAGCTCATCTACGCCGGCGGGGACGACGTTTTGGCCTACACCAACCTCTGGGAGTGGGATGGCTGGCTGTGGGATATTCGCCAGTGTTTCCGGGGGGGAGAGGATGACTGGCGGGAGTTTGAGAACCTGGGGGACTACTGGCAGTGGAAAAAAGGGCGGCCTCCCGAAGGTTTGAGCCGGCGCCCCCTCTTTACCCTAGGATCCGCAGCCACCATCAGCTTTGGCGTGGTGATTGCCCATCACTCGGTGCCTCTGGCCATTGCCCTGGAAAACCTTTGGCAGGCGGAAGAAGAAGCCAAGGGCCACCTCTATGCCCATGGCTGCCCCAAAGACAGCGTGCAGGTGCGGGTGCTGTTTGCCAATGGCAACCAACTGGTGAGCACCTGCAAATTCGACACGTTCGACAAGTGGAAGGATCTCCTTGATTTTGACTGGAAGCTCATGGGCCAGCAGCAGGATCAAAGCTCTTTGTTTGAACAAGCGGCCCAGCTTTGGGAGCAACACCCAGCTCCGAGCCTAGAGGCAGTGCGCGAGTGGGCCCGGTTGTTCTGCAGCCGCCGGGATCTCTTCAAACAGGAATCGGAGCAGAAAGAGCACTTCCAGAACAAGCTTGTGGAGTTTATCCAGCATTTTTGGCAGCACAGCCTGCCCGCCCAGCCGCAGGCGTGGGATCTGGAGATCAAAAACTGGTTCAAGCTGGCGGCTTTTGTGCTGCGCAACCGCACCGTTGCTTTGGGGAGGAACGGCCGATGAGTTGGTTTACCCTATCACCCCTGGATGTGTGGATGTTTCGGGATGCCAAGCCCTTTGCGCCGGGAGAGCGGGCCTGGGCCAATAGCAGCTTTCCCCCCAGTGGCCACACCTTGGCCGGGGCTGTTCAAGCCTACCTGGGCCAGCCGATGACGCTGCGGCTGCGGGGCCCCTTTCTCTGCCACGACGAAAGGCTCTATTTCCCCGCCCCTCTGCATCTGGAAGACGGATCCCCCCTTGTTCCCGTTCCTTGGTTGGACAAGACGGATCCCTACTTCCATTGCCACTGGGATCCCACCCGGCCAGCCCCGTTGGTTTCCTTGAGGCCAGCAGAGGAGGAACCCGAACGCAGCCAGAGCAGCAAGAAGAAAAAAACAGGAGGCTACCTGCCCTTCGAGGTGGTGCAAAAGGCGCTGGAAGGCAAAGGCTGGGATCTCAGCCAGGCCGTCAAGCCACCGCTGAAGTATGAAGTGCGGCCCCACAACACCCTGCAGGTGAGCAAGCGGCAAGTGCGAGAAGCCGATGGCTACTTTGTGGAGACCTGTATCCGTCTTCAGCCGGGCTGGAGTTTGGCCCTTTCCATCGAGTGCTGGGATCCAGATGGCGAAGCCTGGGATCCCCTACCCCTTACTCAGGAAGCAGTGCTGCGGCTGGGGGGAGAAGGCCACTGCGCTTTGCTGGCCCCCTGTCCGAAGCTGCAGGAGCAGTGGCAGCAGTTGCAGGCCCTTTCTCAGGCCGCCTTTTGCCAAGCCGGACGCGCTTTGGCCTACTTGGTGACCCCAGGTGTGTTCATCAAAAAGGTGGACGGGCGTTCCCTCTGCCGCGCCTGGCCGTGGGAATGGCGATTGGCCACTCCCCATCCTGCTCACTCCCTCACCGGCCCCCTGGTGAGCGTGGCCACCGGCAAGCCCGTTGCCATCAGTGGACGCCTGCGGGTGGATCGCCCCCCAGAGCAGCGGCAGATGAGCCTGCCCGCCCCCCAAGTTTTTGCCGCGCCCCCTGGCAGTATCTACTACCTGGAGCAGCCGGCCCCCCTCAACCAAGAAGAGCCCGAGCTAGAAGATGGCCGGCTCAACGTCTTCTATCGCTGGCGGCTTTTGGGCTACAGCGAATTGCTTTGGCTCCGTTGGGCCGACTGAGCGCAGGTGTTTGAAGTTCTGTTTCAGAGTTGATGAAGGAGTGTTTTCCTATGGCTTTTCACGTAGTCTATCTCACCTTGTTGACCCCTCTGCACACTGGCGGCACCACCCAAGAAGGCAACCTCTTGGGCATTGCCCGCGAATCCCACACCCATTTGCCCTACATCCCTTCCAGCACCATCCGGGGCAGGTTGCGGGCCAGCGTGGCCGATAAAGACAAAAAATTTGAGCTCTTTGGCAACGAAATTGGGGAAGGGGATCAGCTTACCCAAGGATCCATTTGGATTGGAGATGGCTCCTTGCTTTGGATCCCGGTGCCCTCCCTCAGCCACGGGGTGGTGTGGATAAGCTGCCCGCTTCTGCTCAAGCGCTGGCTGCGGCTAACAGGCCAGAATCTGTCAGTGCCGGATCCCTATAGTACGAGCTTGGGCACTAACCGCCCCATTTACCTCAAAGATGCCATTCTCAAGGAGGGTCTCAAACAATGGTCGGAATGGAAGAGCTACACCAAAGATCCTAATATCAGTCGCGTGATTGTTTTACCAGATCAGCACTGTGCCACCCTCATTCAAATGAGCCTGTGGCGGCAGGTGAAAGTCAAGCTTAGCGAGCACAAGGTTGTGGAAGGAGGCTTCCGCTATGAAGAGGCCATTCCTCCTGACAGCTTGATGTACTTTACCTGGGGGGTTACAGCCCAAGCAAATGGCAGTTCTCGACAGACAGCAGAAGAGTTTCAAAAGCTGCTGCAATCTAACCAGATTATGCAGATTGGCGGCCAGGAAAGCTTGGGCCGAGGCTTTGTGGAGCTGTCTTTGGATTAGATCTCAACCTAGGAGGGAGGTTTTATGAATAGCTTTGACCCGCGTACATTGGCCAAGCCCGTTTACGAATCCCTGTGCCAGCTCAGAGCGCAAACCAGGGATCCAGAAAGGCTAAAAGAGCAAAAAAACCAGGCTGTGGAGCTCTACACCTATCTTTCTACTTGGGGCCTGCTGCGCCTCAAGGCCGAAGAAGACGCCCTTAGCCAAGAGGGCAAAAAAGAGGTGGTCAAGGAGTTTTTCGATTGCCTAGAAAAGATCTCCGGTCAAAACGAAATTGCCAAATCCAACGGCCTGGATCGTCTCATGGGGTTGGGAGTTGAAGAGTACCTGGGCTTAACAGGACTGGGACTTGCCTTGGCACAAGAATTCAGCTTCTGGGCTACAGCCATTTACCATGACGTTAGCGGAGGGGAATAATGAGCGTAGCCATTCCAATCCAGTCTATTTCCCTGTATGGAGGAAGCCAAGTGGTTATCCATTCGCTGACTTGGCAAGACTTTGAGAGCATCTTGGAAGAGTTAGGGGAAGACCGCCACACTCGCATTGCCTATTACAACGGCACGTTAGAGATCATGTCTCCCTTGTCCAAACATGAGCGCCCTCACCGCATTGCCGGAGATACAGCCTTTTAATTTAAAATAGGGTACAGGTATTCAAGAGGAAGGAGAGAAAGGAATGCCGACTCATTCTTTGGATTTGCGGCAAAGAGTTG
>NZ_JBSSAC010000059.1:0-13917 GCF_054058315.1 Thermostichus sp. MS-CIW-40 | reverse complement strand
CAACTCTTTGCCGCAAATCCAAAGAATGAGTCGGCATTCCTTTCTCTCCTTCCTCTTGAATACCTGTACCCTATTTTAAATTAAAAGGCTGTAACGATCTCCCCAAACTCAGACAGGAAAAAATCTAGAGATACCGCCTCATTTGCACTCGAAAGCGGCCTTTTTTCGTTTCGGCTACCTCTTCGATTTGCAGCCGACCCCGACCGCGAATGGCAATCCAATCCTGAGGGCCAACGGTGTAGCTGGCTTGGGTAATGGGCTTCCAATTGACCCGCACTTCCCCCCGTTGGATTTCTTCCACCATTTTGCTGCGGGAGATGCCAAACCCAGCTGAGGCTACCGCATCCAGGCGCAAAGAGGCTTCCACGCTGGTGATGGATTTGACGCGGGGGGGTTGAATGTTCAACTGGCTCAGGGGGATCCGGCTCACTTTGACAGGCACTGTGCGCACCTGAGTCAGGTTTAGGGTGAGGTAGTCCACCATTTCGGGCACAACGATGGCCTGGGCGCCTGAGTCCCCCAACAGGAGGATGTCTCCCACTTTCTCGCGGGCGATGCCGGCTCCCAAAAGGGCTCCCAGAAAATCGCGGTGGGTGGCCGGGTCGAAGAGAAAGTTGCCTTGAATCTGAATGGCGGCCAATGGGATCCCTTCTGGGTCGGGCTTGGGATCCCGGACATCCAGACCCACCTCAGAGCGGGCCAGGGCTATGCGTTGGCGTTCTGCTTGGGGGTACCCTCCCCAGGCCCCCACTTGTAGTTCGGTCAAGTTGCACAGCCGAGCTTGCACCTCTGCTATTTCCGGTGGCGAGAGGAAGTCGCTCCAGACCACTTGCCAGGTTTTGAGAGCTTGCTCTCCCAAATCCAAGACCCGTGCCAAGGTTTCTCGATGCTCTGCCCCTCGCAACAAATCGGCTCTGGGTAGCATTTGGGGTGCTTCGACCTCTGTGGTTCAGTCCCGTTTTTCTCATGCTAAGCTAGATAGCCGGAATCACGGCGGGCGTAGCCAAGCGGTTAAGGCAGAGGATTGTGGATCCTCCATTCGTGGGTTCGAGTCCCATCGTCCGCCCTTGAGGGAAATCGCGAAAATCCAGTCAGGGCAAGGGCTGCAGAGGCCAGTCCATCTATCTAGACCCTGACAAACGAAAACAGACAACACCCTATCTGGACGCAAAAATCGTGAAGGTATTCGTCAAGGTGATCTGGAGCACCTGCCTCTCCCTCTCAAAACAAGCTCTGCTGTGGTCTTTCAGGTTAGGGTGAGACACCTGGGCTACTGATCGCGCCAGCGGGACGGAGTCCTTGAAAAGCCTTCTGGCCCCATGCATTCAATGTCTTGGGTGTGGGTGCAGTGTCCTGGTTTGCATCGAAACTGCCTTACGGGTGAACTCACTAAAACTCCGTCCCGCCATTGTGAACACAGCTCAAGATTAGGGTTCCCACTTCGTCAATGACACCTGTCCAACCGGCTTCGATCACCGCAGTTGCCTCCGGCATCTCGACAATTGCCGGCCCGCGCAGTTGAAACCCCACATCCATGCGCTGCCGATCGTAAACCGGCACCAGGCGCATCCTGCCCCCAAACCATGCCTCTCGCCGACCCTTGAGGGGATCCCCTGGCAAAGGGTGGGGTGCAGTCAAAGGCACGGTGGGTAGGGCCTGCACCGCCTGTAGACGCAACTGAATCACCTCCACCGGCTGGGCTGAATCTTGCCATCCATAGCGTTGTCGGTGGGCCTGGTGAAACTGCTGTTCCAGATGAGCAATCGGATCCGACAACCGCACTGGGATCTCCAACTCAAAAGACTGGCCGCGATAGCGCAAGTCCAAGCTGAAGTGCAACGCCGGCTCCTGCAGATCGGCTTGGGCCTGGCGGATCAGGGGTTCTGCCCATTGGGCCAGCAGGGATCCCCCTGAAGCGGACGTGAGCTGCCGCAGAGGTTGGAGGATGGCCCGCCGATAGTCTCGCCGCAGATCCGCCAGAGCCATTCCCAGCGCCGAGAGCACCCCACAGGCAGCCGGGATCAAGATCGTGCGGATGCCCAGCTCTTCTGCCAAAGCACAGGCATGCATGGGCCCGGCTCCGCCGAAGGCCAACAGGGCAAAATCGGCGGGATCCAAACCCCGCTCCACGCTGATCACCCGCAAGGCCCGCGACATGGCGACATTCGCCAAGGTGCGAATGCCAACGGCAGTTTCCTGCAAGCTCAAACCCAAGGGATCCGCCAGCGTGGCAATAGCCTGTTCCGCCAGCTCCCGCCGTAGCTGCACCGAGTTGCCCAGCCGCCCGCCATCCGGCAGGTACCCCAGCCAGAGGTTGGCATCGGTAACCGTCGGAGCTGTTCCCCCCCGACCGTAGCAGGCCGGCCCAGGGTTGGATCCGGCACTCTCTGGCCCCACCTGGAGCCCACCGCCGGGCAGCAAATGGGCCAGGGATCCGCCGCCGGCACTGACGGTGTGGATGTCAATTTGGGGCTGTTGCACGGGCAAGCCGCACACCACCGCTGCGGGAGTAACCTGGGGGATCCCATCTTGGATCAAGGCCACATCTGTGCTGGTTCCCCCCATATCGAAGCTAAGCAAGTGGGGGTAGCCACTCAGGCGACCCAGATAGGCCGCCCCGTAAACTCCGCCTGCCGGCCCCGAGAGCAAAGCCACCGAAGCATGAGCTGCCGCCTGAGCAATGGAGGTCACCCCGCCGGAAGACTGCATGATCAAGGGCTGGGGGATCCCTCGCTCCCGACATCCTTGGGCCAAGCGGTGCAGGTAGCCCGCCAGTGCCGGGCTGAGGTAGGCATCGATGGCGGTGGTGCTGAAGCGCTCGTATTCGCGGAACTCCGGCGCCACCTCGCAAGACAGGGAAAGGTGCAGATCGGGAAAAGCCTGCCGCAAGGCCGTCCCCAGCCGCTGTTCGTGCTCCGGGTAGAGAAAAGAAAACAAAAACCCCACCCCAATAGCGCGGATCCCATCCCGCTGCACCCGTTCCCCCACCTCCTGCACCACCCGCCGGATTTCGGCATCGGTGAGCGGCTCCAACACTCCGCCCGCGCTGCAGCGCTCCTTCACCTCCAGGCAATGGTGGCGGGGCACCACCGGCTCCGGCTTGGGCTGTGTCAGGTCATACAGAGAGGGGCGGTTTTGACGGGCAATGGCCAGCACATCCCGGAAGCCCGCCGTGGTTAGAAACAGGGTGGGGGATCCCTTGCGCTCCAGCAGCGCGTTGGTGGCCACCGTCATGCCATGGCAGAACAGGTCAACCCGGAGCTCTCCTTGGAGCGCCCCCAGCTTGTCCAGCGCCGCAAAGACTCCCTCCTCAGGGCTGGGGGTAGACAGCACCTTCGCCGTCTGCATCTGGCCATCCTGCAAGAGCACCAGATCGGTAAAGGTGCCCCCCACATCGATCCCCAGGCGGGCCAAGCTGCGGCTTGCTTCCGTCTGATCCAGATTGGCCGGATCGAGGTTGCTACCCAACGCTGATGCGACCATGGCTTCTATCGCTTCTATAGTCCATCGCTGTCCTTCACCAGCCCTGCCCGAACGGCATCCAAGAACTGGCGGGCAGTGCGACCGGAAAAGCCGTTTTGCTGTTGGGCCCAGATTAAGGCCTGGCGGCGCAGGGCATCCAGAGATTGGGTGAAACCCAGCCGCTGGGCCAAGTGTTCTACGGTTGCCAGGTAATCTCCCTGGGTGAAGGGGGTGAAGGTGAGGGTGAGGCCGAAGCGATCCCGCAGCGACAGCTTTTCCTGTACGGTATCCCAGGCGTGAACTTCTTGATCTTGGGGATTGGGTCGGTCGCCGAAAAACTCGCGGATGAGATGGCGGCGGTTGCTGGTGGCATAAAGACGCACGTTGAGGGGCGGCGCGACGAGATCTCCCTCCAGGAGCACCTTGAGCTGCTTAAACTCGGTTTCCTCTGCCTCAAAGGAGAGATCATCCACAAACAAGATAAAAGGCAACACCTGCGCCCGCAGCTCTGCCAAAATTTCCGGCAACTGAATCAAGTCTGTTCGCCTCAGCTCCAATAGGCGCAACCCCTGCGGGCCGTAGCGGCGCAACAACGCCTTCACCAGAGAAGACTTGCCGGTGCCCCGCGCCCCGTAGAGCAACACATGCAGGGCCGGATCTCCCCGCAGCAGGGCTTCGGTGTTGGCCGCCAACTGCTGTTTCTGCCGTTCGTAGCCGTAGATCTCCTCCCAGTCAGACAGATCGGGAGCGGGGATCCCTTGCAGCCCTGATGCCCCCCAGCGAAAGGCCCAGTAGCGAGCACAGATTCCCACCCCTTCTCGGCGATAGTGGGCAATCAAGTCCTCCAGGCTCAGGCCCCAATCGGCAAAAGGGCGGGGATCCCAGCCAGCGCTATCGGTTTCCCCATCGGGCCAGGGGATCCCCAACCCCAACGCCTGCATCTGCTCGGCAATGGTCTCCTGACTGTCCGCTAGGGTTTGCAGACAGCGCAGGTCGTGGCGGGCCGCCTGCATAAGAGGCTCTGGGATCCCTTGGGGCTGCAGCGCCGCGCGGGCAAAGGGGTTATCGGCCCAGCCAATCTCCCGGATCAGCCACTCCCGCCAGCTCAGGCCCTGCCGGGCCAACTGCTCAAACCAGCACCCGTAGGCCCTCCAGCACGGCAGGGGATCCCCACTCATCAACTGCTGGATTAGCTCCTGCCAGGCTAGGGCTAGGGGGTGGGTGCAGATATCCCGGAATACCAGCAGCTTGGCCGCTGCTTCTGCTGCTTCTTGGAGGGGGGTCATCGCTTGAAGCCGCTCTAACTTGGCGTTGCTTATCCGCTCCCTAGGGGAGGAGACTGGGGGTAGTTGCGTTAACAACACGGAGCGCTTGAGTTACCTGGCATTGTCCCGCCGGCCCAGTTCATAGAGGCCTCCACCGACGCAGGCGATCAGGCCGCAGGAGACGGCCCAGCTTTTGCCCAAGGAGATCTCCGTCAGGGCTACCACCAAGCCTGCTGCCAGCAAAAAGGGAAGGGTGCTCAGCAAGGAAGCCAAAGCTCCACTGGGATCCCATGGCAATTGCTTTTCCCAGCTCTCCTGCAGCTTTTGATGCAGCGGCGAAAACCCCCACATTAGCCCTAAGCCCCACAGAGCCGTGGCGGCCCATAAAGAGGGGCGAAGCATCTCCCAGCCCACAAGTCCAACCCCAACGGGATCCACCGGTCAACTCCCAACCCTGCCTTTCTAGGCTAGCGGGATTGGGCCCAATCGGTGGCGGTAATGGTGGTGCCAGGAAATTGAATGGGGTTGCCCAAGCTCTGGATTTGGGCCTGGAGAGCTGGCAACAGCCGCAAATCCAAAAGCGGCTCCTCCACGATCTCCGCCGGGATCAGATCCCGTTCTAGGGCAAAGTGGGCCGTGTGGCCGGCGGCGGTGCCAATGACCCATTCCACCGGATGCACCCGGTAGGAGGCACTGGCAATGCGGCTGGTGGCGATATTTTTGTTGCCGGCTAGCAGATTGTCAATGCGCTGGGGGATCAGAGCCCGCAGGGGGATCTGGTAAGGGTAGCTGGGGGCCTGCGCGTCTTTGTTGTTGCTGGGGGGCAGGGAAAAACCCGGCAGCAGGCAATCGTGAAAGTCGATGGGGTACTGGCCCACCCCCACTGAGTCGTAGAAGATAAAGGGGCGACCACGATTCAACTCCGATTCCCGCGTGGTGATATCCGACTCGTAGATGGTAAATCCCTGCGGGTAGGCCCCACTGGGGCGACCGATGATGCGCCGCGACTCGCGGATATAAGGGTACTTGGAGAGGCCGCTGGCAGTTCCCATGGGGGTATTGGGCCCCCGTAGGTAGGCATAGCGCAAGTAGAAGTCTTTTTGAAAGTTGGGATCCTCCTGTTGCAGGAGAAAATCCGTCCTTCCCGCCACCAGCCAGTAGAAAAAGCCCTTAGCATGCTGCTCAGCTCGCCGCAGGGCTTCCACCCGCAGGCCCCCCATCCAGCCGCCCGGCTGCAGTTGGCCTGAGGCCTGCAGTTGCTCGTGGGTAAGGATGAGGTTCATCTCCGGGCCGGTGATGCGCCAGTCGTTGCCCCAGGTCCAGTTCTGCATGGATTGATCCCCCACCCGGATGGCCTCTTCCCCAAAGCCGAACACCTGCCCCCGGATGCGGCGGTAGGTGAAGATCAGCGCAAAGTTGAAGCGAGGGTGTTCGTAACTGTAGTAGGGGCCGTGCAGGGGATCGTTGTAGAACTCGGGCTTGATGGGGACTTGGGGCACAGCAGAGCGCTCCAGGACAAAGGTGTAGGTGAAGCCCTGGGTACAGTAGGGATCCACGTAGGGCTTGGAGCTGGGTTCCCAGCGGCTTTGGCCATCAGTTCCCAGGCGGTAGGGCACCCGCGCCAAGGGCAGCAGCTCGCCGGTTTCGGTGGCATCGATCACCACCCAGGGCAGGGTTTTCCCCTGGCGTTCTGGCGGCGGCTCAAAGCGCAGGATCTCCTTGTCCCAGTCCTCGGTGGGTTCTAGACGATAAAAATCGAGAAAGTAGCTGGAGAGATCCCCTCGATTCTCTGGCTGGACGCCGGCGTGTTTGGGGATGTTGCGAATGGCCTGCACACTGCGGATCTGAGAGTCTTTGATCTCCAAATCCTTCACTACCGTCTCGGTGAACAGCCGCAACTGCCCCGACTGCAGATAGGGATCCAACATCTCCCGGATAACCTGATGGCCCACCTGAGGGGAAAAGCAGAGCACGCTCACCCAGCATTTGCCCGGATTGGGATCCCCGCCGTATTTTTCCCGTACCCGCCGGCGAAACTCGCTGTAGCCTTTGGGAAAGATGTCATTTTCTCGTTGCAGGGGTCGCTCGTCCAAAGCGGAGACTCCCTGGGCGCTCACCTGCCCCCCGATCCAATCGCTGATCTCCGTCATGCACACCTGCCGGCCCAGTTGCAGCGCGTCATAGGCCGCCGCCACCCCCCCCAGCCCACCCCCCGCGATGAAAATCTCACAGGGGATCCGGGTTTCCGGCAGGGGCGCCGTCGAGGGTTGGGCCAGGCCCGCTCCCGCCCCGAGGATCCCTACTCCCAACGCCACACCGCTCCACCCCAGAAGGTTGACCTGAAGTTTCATCGAATGACCTCTCCACACCCACGCTACAGCTTGGCCTTTTGGACTTTCCCGCAACCTCTATCATGGGAGAAAGCCTTGGGGATGCTCATGCCGGATTCCACCTTTGTCATCACCACCCCCATCTACTACGTCAACGCCGCTCCCCACATCGGCAGCGCCTACACCACCCTGGTGGCGGATGCCATTGCCCGTTACCATCGCCTGCGGGGCAAGGATGTGCTGATGGTGACGGGAACCGACGAGCACGGCCAGAAGATCCAGCGTACCGCCGAAGAACGGGGCGTTCCGCCGCAGCAGCACTGTGATGAGTTTTCTGCCGAGTTTGCGAAACTGTGGCACCTACTCCACATCCGCCACGACCGCTTCATCCGCACCACGGATCCCCGCCACAAGGCCATTGTGCGGGAGTTTTTTCAGCGGGTCTGGGATCAGGGAGATATTTTCATTGGGCGGCAGCAGGGGTGGTACTGCGTTGCCTGCGAAGAGTTTAAAGACGAGGCGGAGCTGCTGGAGGGAGGGTTTTGCCCTCTGCACCCCACCAAGAAAGTGGAGTGGAAAGATGAAGAAAACTACTTTTTTCGCCTCTCCCGCTACCAGGAAAAGCTGGAAGCCCTCTATGCCGAGCAGCCGGAGTTTATCCAACCAGAAAGCCGCCGCAATGAGGTGATTAACTTTGTCAAGCAGGGCCTGCGGGACTTTTCCATCTCTCGCCCTAGTGTCTCCTGGGGGATCCCTTTTCCGGCGGATCCCGGCCAAACCCTTTATGTTTGGTTTGATGCCCTCATCAACTACATCAGTGCTGCTTTGGATCCTGACGACGAGCCCACCTTGGCAAATGCCCTACGCCGCTACTGGCCTGCGGATGTGCACCTGGTGGGCAAGGATATTGTCCGCTTCCACGCCATTTACTGGCCGGCCATGCTCATGTCCGCAGGTCTGCCCCTGCCCAAGCAGGTGTTTGGCCACGGCTTTCTCACCAAGGATGGCCTCAAGATGAGCAAAAGCCTGGGGAACACAGTGGATCCCTTTGAGCTGGTGCGCCAGTACGGCGCCGATGCCGTGCGCTACTACTTTCTGACGGAAATCGAGCTGGGCAAGGATGGCGATTTCAGCGAGGGCCGCTTCGTTGACGTGCTCAACGCCGATCTGGCCAACGATCTGGGCAATCTGCTCAACCGCACCCTCACCATGCTCAAGAAATATCAACCGGACTACCGCATTCCCGCAGTTGGGATCCCTGCAGATCACCCCCTCAAAACCTTGGCCGAGACCCTTGCCCCTCTGGTGGCCGCGGCCTACGAGGGGATGGATCCCAGCTCTGCTGCCCGCAAAGCCCTCAGCTTGGCCCAGGCCAGCAACAAATACCTTGATGAGCAGGCTCCTTGGACGCTGCACAAGCAAGGGCAAAACGAACGGGTGGCCCAGATTCTCTACGCCGTTTTGGAAAGTGTGCGCTGGGTGGCAGTCCTGCTCTCCCCCCTCATTCCCGCTCTCAGCCTCAAGATCCTGCAGCAGCTGGGGTTCTCCCTCGCCGACACCCTGCAACTGCGCTGGGATCCCGATGCGACTTGGGGCCAGCTTCCCCCCGGGCAAGAGCCCCAGCCTCCTACGCCTGTCTTTCAGAAGATCCTGAGGAACGCCTAGGGATTGGCGATGTCCGGTCGGGAAGATTGGGCAGCGGCTTGGGATCCCTCTGGTGTGGCTCCGCCGGCAAAAGGGCGGTCACCTCCCAGGGGAAGTGTTGATGAAGCAGCGGAGAAAGAACGGTTGGATGGGTCGGATGGGCGCAGCCGCGGGTTGTGAATCGCGCCAGTGGTGGGGGGCACTTCGCCGGACAGCGTCTGCCAGGCTGCCCGTACCCCTGCCCAAAAGCTGCGGATATTGACTTGGGCGCCCTGGGCTTGGGTGCGTGCTCCTTCGATGGAGCGGTTGACCTGCTTCACCACTTGCCCAGCCCCTTTCACCCCTTCGTCGAGGCTGTCGGCAATCTCGCTCACTTCCAGGCTGGTCAGGCGCAGGGCCTCCAGCGTGGGCGGCAATTCCCGCAGCAGCGTGTCGAAAAAGCGCTCCACGCTCTGGGCAGCTCGACCCAGTTGGATGACGGCAGGTAGTAGGGTCAGGATCACTGCCAAAATGCCCACTGCTACCAGGCCTACCGAGAGGCCGAGCCAAAAGACCGGGTCGTTCATCCCGCCGCCTCCTCCCCATCCCGAGCTTCTAGGTCAGCTTCTTCCCCGCCAAAGGGACGCGAGTTCTGGGCTTGGAGCAGCTCCCTTCGCTTCTGCAACATGGCTTCTTTGCCCACCGCCACTGCCTGCTGCAGCCGCAGCAGAGCCTCATCCAAACTGCGTTGGGCAGCGTCGAACAACTTTTCCGATTGATATTGCAGACTGCTGGTCACATCTTCTGCCACCTCTGGCAGGGCCTCTGCCGATTTCTTCAGCAGTCGCCGCGTCTCCCGTCCGCTGCGGGGAGCCAAGAGCAGGCCAATGGCGGTGCCCACAGCAGTTCCCAGCAACAGCCCACCAATAAACGCGCCAGTCCGGTTTTCAGCCATGCTTTGCCAGAGTTGAGTTGGATACGGGTGGCCCCGAAACCAGACTACCTTAAGATCTCGCGGGAAGATCTCGCGGGATCGGCGGGCTTGCCGCGCGCCGGGTCAACTGTTCCTAGAGAATCCGCAGGGGATCCACATCTATGCTGACGCGGATCCCTTGGGGGGGATGGCCAATGGCGGCCTGAATCTGGGCAGCCAGCTTCGGGCGATCCCAACCTTGGTCGGGCAGTTGCTTCAACAGGATCTGCCAGCGGTAGCGTCCGGCAACCCGCTCCACCTGGGCCGGCCCCGGCCCCAACACCTCTGCCGGGATCCCCTGTAGGCGTTCGGCCACCCGATGGCAGTAGCGCTCCAGGGCTTCCAGGCGGGTGCTGCTCAAGCGGATCAAAATCAAAGCTCGGTGGGGAGGATAGCCCCCCTCTCGCCGTTGTTGCAGTTCTGCCTGCAAGAAGCCCTCGTAATTTTGGGCCAGTACCGCCCTCAAAATCGGGTGCTCCGGCAGATAGGTCTGGATAATCGCCTGTCCTGGCAGGGATCCCCGGCCCGAGCGCCCTGCCACCTGGGTGAGCAGTTGAAAGCTGCGCTCGCCGGCGCGATAGTCGGCTTGGTGCAACAGCCCATCGGCGGCCATCACGCCCACCAAGGTTACCTGGGGTATGTCCAGCCCTTTGGTGAGCATTTGCGTGCCCACCAACACCTGGGCCTTGCCGCTGCGAAACTGCTCCAGCAACTCTCGATGGGATCCCTTGCGGCGGGTGGCGTCGCTGTCGTAGCGCAAAATCGAGAGCTGGGGCCAATGCTGGTGCAGCACTTCCACCACTTTTTGGGTGCCGGTGCCGAAGTGCTTCAGGTAGGGGGATCCACAGGCGGGGCAGCGCTGCGGATGGGGTTGGCGGGCGCCGCAGTAGTGGCAGCGCAGTTCCTGCCCGCCGAGATGGGCCAGATGAAAGGTGAGAGAAACATCACAATGCTCGCAGGTGAGGACAAACCCGCAGCTACGGCACAAGACGAAGGTGCTGTGGCCGCGGCGGGGGACAAAGAGAATGGCCTGTTCCCCTCTGTCCAGCGTCTGCTGCAGGGCCTGGTGTAGACGGCGGCTGAGGATGCTGCGGTTGCCGGCTTGGAGCTCCTGGCGCATGTCCACCAGCTCCAGTTGGGGCAGGGTGGCCGGGATCCCAGCTTGGGGGATGCGCTGCGGCAGAGCCAGCCGGATCCACCGCTGCGGATCCTGCAGATGGGCGGCATAGGTTTCCACCGCTGGGGTTGCACTGCCCAGGACCAGGGGACAACCGGCCAGCTCGGCCCGCCACTCGGCCACCTGACGGGCGTGGTAGCAGGGCTGGGGCTGATCCTGCTTGAAGCTGTCGTCGTGCTCTTCGTCCAAGACGATCAGGCCCAGCTTGGACAAGGGGGCAAACACCGCCGAGCGGGTGCCGATCACCACTTGGGGGGTGGAGGACAGCATCTGCCGCCAGGTGTCGTAGCGCTCGCCTTCCGAGAGGCCGCTGTGGTAGGCCCACACCTGGGATCCCAGCCGCGCCCGAAACCGATCCATCAGTTGCGGGGTAAGGCCGATCTCGGGCACCAGCACCAGCGCCGACCGTCCTTGCTGCAGCACCTGGGCGATCACCTGCAGGTACACTTCCGTTTTCCCAGAACCGGTGACCCCGTGCAGTAAAAACCGCTGGAACCGGCCCAAAGCTTGCCGGATCGCCTCTACCGCCTGGGCCTGGGCGGCCGTCAAGGGCCTGGGCGGATCCCGCCACCCCGGCAGGCTGGCATCTCCCAGCCGCAGCAGTGGGCGCTCGTAGAGGTGGACACGGCCTTTGCGGGCCAACCCCTGCAGAACCGCTCGGCTCACTCCTGCTAGGCGCTCCCACTCGGCGAGCAGCAGCTCTCCCCCCTTCTGCTTGAGGATCTGCAGCGCCTTCTGCTGAGGGAGGCTCAGCCCCTCTGGGGAGTCGTCGGCCAGACTGGCGGCCAGCTGGGTTTTCACCCTGCCCCCCTGTTGCTCCTGCCAAAAGCTCTCCACCCAACCCCGTCGCTGCAGTTCCCGCAGGGCGAGGGCGGCAGTGGGCACCTGCTGTTGCACATAGCGCCAAGACAGCTCTCCCCCTTTGGCCTGAAGCAGCTGCAGCAGGGTTTGGGCAGCCGGCGAACATTCCTCCCCTTCGGCAGGGAGCCTGAGCAAGCGGACACGCCGCTGAGAACGGCTGAGCAAGCCGGGGGGCAATACCGTGCGCACCACCTGGGCCAGAGGGGTGAGGTAATAGTCGGCCACCCGCTGCAGCAGGGGCCAGAATTCTTTGGGCAGGATCCCTTTGGCCACCACCGCCTCGATCTCCCGCACCGACTGCGGATCCACCCCTGCCGGCAGCTCGGAGCGCCAACCCAAGGCCACTGCCCCCGCCATTTGCTGACCAAAGGGTACGCTGAGCAGGTCGCCCGCTTCTGGCGCGGATCCCTCTGGCACACGATAGGTAAAGCAACCCCCCAAATGGGGATGATCCACCCACACTTCCAGCCAGCGGGGAGGAACAGGCTGCAACACGGGATCCCTCACGGACGGGGCAGAAACCTCGGCAGATCGACCGCCCGCTTGCTTGCCCGAGACGGTAGAGGTTGGGCCAGGGGCTGAATTGTAGGCTTGGCAGCAGGGGTTGGAGACAGAGCCTGGCCAAGGGACTCTGTTCGCGTGAGGGCGCTGGAGGTATCGGCCCGAGGTGGGACATCCAAGCCTTTGCGTTCCAAAGCCGCCTTCAAGCTCAGCACATGCATCTGCTGCTGCTCGTATTTTTCTCGGAGAGAGCGGTTTTCTTCCCACAGGGCAGCACGCTCCCCTTGCAGGGCTTTGATCTGCTCTGCTTGCTTCTCCAGTTGCGTGGACAAGGTTGCAATTTCTTCTTGCAGATGGAGAATGGTTGCCTGCGCAGAGCGCAACTGTGGCTGCCAGTCGGGTTGGGCGGCCAACTGCTCCAAGGCAGCCTGCAACTGCCGCTCCATGGCGGAGAGATGCTGCTGGGCTTGGGCGTACTGTTCCTGCAGATGGCGGTGCTCTTGCTGCCAACGGGTAACTTCCGCCTGGGCTTGAGAGAGGGCCACTTGCAGCGCTTCGGCCTGGGCTTGCCACTGCTGTTGAAGCTGCTGCTGCTCCCGGGATCCCTGGCGCAGATGCTCCTGCTGAGCTTGCAAAGCCGCCAATTGAGCTTGGGCTTCGGCCAGGGCTGCTTCTAGCTCTTGCCGTTGTTCCCGCCAGCGCTGCTCGGCCTCGGCTTCCGTCTCGGCATAGCCCGCCAAACGGGCCTCGAGGTGTTCCCGTTGCTCCTGCCAGGCTGCCTGTTGGTCGCTGTACAAAGCCCGCAGGCTGCTCAGCTCCGCCTGAGTTTCGGCAATTTGAGTGCGGGCCAGAGAAAGCTCTGCCTTAAAGCGTTGCAGCATTTCCACCCGCTTTTCCGCCACATCCTGGGCTTCCAGCAGAGAGGCCTGCAGCTCCTGCTGGCGCTGTTCCCATTGACGGCGCTCCTGAGCGTGGGCCAAGCGTAGCTGCTCAATCTGCTCCTGCAGGGCCTCGATATCCTGCCGCTGCCGTTCATTTAAGCGTTGCCGAGCAGCAAGCTGAGCTTCCTGATCCGAGATCTGGACTTTCTGAGCCGCCAAAGTCTGCTGCAACTGTTGCAAGAGATGCTCCCGCTCCTGCAGCGCCTTCTCTTGTTCGGCCACCTTCTGGTGCAAAGCCTGCAGTTGTTCCTGAAGAACTCGCCGCTCTTGGAGCTCGGCTTCG
Source organism: Thermostichus sp. MS-CIW-40 (assembly GCF_054058315.1). NCBI lineage: Bacteria > Bacillati > Cyanobacteriota > Cyanophyceae > Thermostichales > Thermostichaceae > Thermostichus > Thermostichus sp. MS-CIW-40. The sequence continues at coordinate 501 of NZ_JBSSAC010000059.1, read as the reverse complement.
GCTTTGAGCAGACGGCTCTCCAAGGGCTGTTGCTGCCTCAGGGCCAAATGGCGCTCCGTGCTGGGATCCGGTTCGGATGCTGAACAGCCCGCATGAGTCTCTGAAAGGATGGGATCCGAGTCACCTGAAGAGGGAGCACGCATAGATTGAAGGAGAGATGAAGAAGCGGGAGCAAATGATAAAGTTCCCTGCAGTATAGAGAGATTTTTGGGCGGGTTCAAGCCAGAAGGGTGATCTTGTAAAATCTCCTGCTGCTCCGCACGGCGCGGAGTGCTATCGGCCTGTTTTGGCCGCGCTCTTGCTTCTGAGGTTCCCAAATCCCCGGACTGGGCAGAAGGGCTTGGCTTACTTTTTTTCGGCCGCGAGGCCCGATCCCGACCGGAAGAGGTCTCCCCTTGCTTGGGCGTGCTGATACATTTACGCTGAACACTGCTGAACATCACTGTTCAACTATGCAGCGATAGCATTCTGTTTGTTTCCATTCGCGTTAGCGGGACGGAG
>NZ_JBSSAC010000058.1:0-13929 GCF_054058315.1 Thermostichus sp. MS-CIW-40 | reverse complement strand
TCTCCACCCCAAGAGCGTCCGTTGCTAGCGGTGGCGATATCCCGCCTGCCCAAGTCAACTCCGATTACCTTTGGAGTTTTGCCAGTCGGGGGAGTATCCAGCTCAACAGCAATGTTGATGTAGTAGTCCCCTTGCTTGGTCTTGGACAGAGTAGCGCTGGTGGGCGTTTGCCCCCGCAGCAAAGCGATTTGATAACCGCCAATCTTGAGCTTGAGCCAAACCCGTCCGCTCATCAGGGTCACGCCCACGGCTTGGTCGGACTCTCGGTACTTAAAAGTACGAGCGTCCAAAGTCAGACTGGTGGGGCGGAACTTGTGGACTTGCTTCACCGCCTTGGCATTGCTAATCACCCGACGGAGCGCCTGACAGACGTGGTTGGCTTTCAGCCCCGTTGCTGCCCTTACCGGCCGATAGACCAAGTGGTGCAGCTTGGCGGTGTTCCAGCAGTTCTTTTGTTTGGCGGCGTCGAGAATCTGGTTGCAAGCGTTCGCAAAGCCCTGCAAAGTGCGGTCAATCTCTTGACGCAACTCTTGTGGGACTATCAGCTTGCAACGTACCGATATAGTCTGGCTCATGGGCTTATTGTAGTTTATCCAGACTTTTGACCAGCAAACCTATATGGAGGCGGGCTTTCCTCCCGACACCAAGCCTGCGGCTATGGTGCGCGCCTCCAGCCCGAAAATTTGGTGATCGGCATAGTCATCGACAACCGTTTGCAGCCACCTCTCCAGAAGGTTGGCTTGCAGATGATCGCCGCGATGGCGCATGAGTTCAACGCCTCGGCGGAGTTCGCCCAGCGTGATCACGCTGATGTAGATGCGGGCCTCTTGCTCAATGGCAGTTTGAAGAAATTCTTGAACCCCGGAGTTGGCTTGACTGTGTTTGCGCAGCTCACTGATGACGTTAGTGTCAAGTAAATACGTCATGGGCAGTGTTATCTTGCACCCGCTCAAAGTCTGAATCGTTGCCAACGTTAGGTATCGATCTGAGCACTTCGGCAAAGGACTGTTTCGCAGGCTGGAGTAAGACTTGCTCTAGGATTTTGCGGTGTTCGGCCTCTGCACTAACGCCGTGACGACTAGCCCTTTGTTTGAGAGCTTTGACAATGGCTTCGTCAACATTGCGAACAATTAACGTGGCCATAGAGCGTTTCCTCGATCGGCAGATCCCTGGGCGGCTTTGCTGCGACGATAGCATTGATATCATCTAAAGTTCAAGTTTTCCCGTCTATTGATACTGATGAAGAAGCTGCCCTTTTGCGGGTTGCCCCAGAGAACTCCTGCCTGCCAGGGATCCAAGCTCTGCCTGCTGTGCATAGCCTTTGAAAGCGCAACACCCAAAAAAGAGGGATCCCGATGAGCAACTTGACCTGCAGGTGACCTCTACAATAGAAGGCTGACTCTGCCACCTCTGGGATCCCTATGCCGCGCCGCACCGATATCCACAAAATCTTGCTCATTGGAGCGGGGCCGATCGTCATTGGCCAAGCCTGTGAGTTCGACTACTCGGGCACCCAAGCCTGCAAAGCCCTGCGGGAAGAGGGCTATGAGGTCGTTTTGGTCAACTCTAACCCCGCCACCATCATGACGGATCCCAGTATGGCGGAGCGCACCTACATCGAGCCGGTGACGGCGGACTTTGTGGCCAAAATTATCGAGCGGGAACGCCCCGACGCTCTGCTGCCCACCATGGGCGGCCAGACGGCCCTCAACGTGGCGGTGCAACTGGCCCAGCAAGGGATCCTGGATCAGTACGGGGTGGAGTTGATTGGGGCCAAGCGGGAGGCCATTGAAAAAGCCGAAGACCGCGATCTCTTCAAGCAGGCCATGCAGCGGATTGGCTTGGCCGTGCCCCGCTCTGGCCTGGCCCACACCCTGGAAGAAGCCAAGCAGATTGCCCAGGAGATCGGCTATCCCCTCATCATCCGCCCGGCCTATACCCTGGGGGGCACCGGTGGTGGGGTGGCTTACAACCAGGAGGAGTTTGAAGAGATCTGCGCTGCCGGCTTGGAGGCCAGCCCCGTTTCCCAAATCTTGGTGGAAGAATCGGTCATCGGCTGGAAGGAGTTTGAGCTGGAGGTGATGCGGGATCTGGCGGATAACGTGGTGATCATCTGCTCCATAGAAAACATCGACCCGATGGGGGTGCACACTGGCGACTCCATCACCGTGGCCCCGGCCCAAACCCTCACCGACAAGGAATACCAGCGGCTGCGGGACTACGCCATCGCCATCATGCGGGAAATTGGGGTGGAAACGGGGGGATCCAACGTGCAATTTGCCGTCAATCCTGCCAACGGTGAGGTGCGGGTGATCGAGATGAACCCGCGGGTCTCCCGCTCTTCTGCTTTGGCCAGCAAGGCCACCGGCTTTCCCATCGCCAAAATTGCCGCCAAATTGGCAGTGGGCTACACGCTGCCGGAGATCCCCAACGACATCACCCGCAAAACTCCGGCCAGCTTCGAGCCCACCATCGACTATGTGGTCACCAAGATCCCTCGCTTTGCTTTTGAAAAATTCCCCGGCGCAGAGCCGGTTCTCACCACCCAGATGAAATCGGTGGGGGAGGCGATGGCCATTGGCCGCACTTTTCAAGAATCCATCCAGAAGGCCCTGCGCTCTTTGGAAATCGACCGTCCCGGTTTTGGCAGCGATAGGCCGGAGGTTTTCCCCAAGCCGGAGGAAGTGCGGGCCAACCTGCGCACCCCCAACCCCTTCCGCCTGCTCACCATCCGCACCGCTCTGCTCATGGGCTTTTCTGCCCAGGAGATTGCCCAACTCACCCACATCGATCCCTGGTTTATCGACAAGCTACAGGAGTTGGTGGAGGTGGAGCAAGCCCTCAAGGGGCGGGAGCTGGGATCCCTGAGCGCTGACGACTTGAGACACCTCAAGCAAATGGGCTTCAGCGACCGACAAATTGCCCACCTAACCGGATCCACGGAACATCAGGTGCGGGCCTGCCGCAAAAGCCTGGGGGTGATCCCCACCTACAAAACTGTAGATACCTGCGCCGCCGAATTTGAGGCTGCTACCCCCTACCAGTACTCTACCTACGAGAGCGAGTCGGAGATTTTCCCGGCCCGCAAAGAGAAGGTGATGATCTTGGGAGGTGGCCCCAACCGCATCGGCCAGGGGATCGAATTCGACTACTGCTGTTGTCATGCTGCCTTTGCCCTCAGCCGCCTGGGTTACGAAGCGATCATGGTCAACTCCAACCCGGAAACCGTTTCCACCGACTACGACACCGCTGATCGCCTCTATTTTGAGCCGCTCACCCATGAAGAGGTGATGAACTTGGTGGATGCTGAGCAGCCGGTCGGCCTGATCGTGCAATTTGGCGGTCAAACTCCCCTCAAGCTGGCGCAGGGGCTGGCAGCAGCCCAGGCTCCCATCTGGGGAACTTCCCCCGACTCCATCGACATTGCTGAGGATCGGGGGCGCTTCGAGCGCATCTTGCGGGAGTTGGATATTCGCCAACCGGCCAACGGCATTGCCCGCAGCGTGGAAGAAAGCCTGGAAATTGCCCGCCGCATCGGCTATCCGGTGGTGGTGCGGCCCAGCTACGTCTTGGGGGGACGAGCCATGGAGATCGTCTATTCCGACCAAGACCTGCAGCGCTACATGCAACTGGCGGTGGCGGTGGATCCGGATCGTCCGGTGCTGGTGGATCAGTTCCTGGAAGAGGCGGTGGAGGTGGATGTGGATGCCATTGCCGACCGCACCGGCGCTGTTACCATCGGCGGCATTCTGGAGCACATCGAGCAGGCCGGGATCCACTCGGGCGATTCGGCCTGTGTATTGCCCAGCCGCACCCTCAGCCCCGAGGTGCTGCGGGTGATCCGCGAGTGGACGGTGAAGTTGGCCCAAGCTCTGAAGGTGGTGGGCCTGATCAACGTGCAATACGCCGTCCAAAAAGGTCAAGTCTATATCCTGGAGGCCAATCCGCGCGCCTCCCGCACCGTCCCCTTTGTCAGCAAGGCCATCGGCCATCCGCTGGCAGACTACGCCGCTCAAGTGATGAGCGGCAAAACCCTAGCCGAGCTGGGCTTTACCCAGGAGGTGATCCCCTCCCACATTGCCGTCAAAGAAGCGGTTTTGCCCTTCCACAAGTTTCCCGGCACCGATACGCTGCTGGGGCCGGAGATGCGCTCCACCGGCGAGGTGATGGGCATTGACACGGACTTTGGCCGCGCTTACGCCAAAGCCCAACTGGCGGCGGGGCAGAATCTGCCTCTCCAGGGGACGGTGTTCATCAGCGTCAGCGACCGGGATAAACAGGCGGTCATCCCGGTAGCCCGCGAGTTTGTGGGGCTGGGCTTTCGCCTGTTGGCCACCGAAGGAACCCAAAAGGTTTTGGCCGAGCACGGGATCCCGGTGGACAAAGTCCTCAAGCTGCACGAGGGGCGGCCCCACGTCATCGACGCCATCAAAAATCACCAGATTCAGCTCATTATCAACACTCCTTCCGGTGTCGAGGCGCAGCAAGATGGCCAAAAGATCCGCCGCACTGCCCTGGCCTACAAGATCCCTCTGGTGACAACCCTGGCAGGAGCCAAAGCCACTGCGGCTGCCATCCGTGCTTTGCAGTCGGGATCCCTGCAGGTGAAGTGCTTGCAGGATTTTTTCTCTGTCTAGGATTCTGGAGGAGAAAAAGCAGGTCCCGGACGGCACCTCTTTCCTAAACCTATCCTTAAGAAACGTCTGCTCAAGCTTGGCTGCCATCAACTGCCAGTGACCGACCTTCGCCGGGAAGCTCTCAAAGACCTCCAAATTGCAACATATCGGTGCTGATTTGTATCGACAAATCCATTTTTTTCACATTCCCGTTGCGGAAGTTAGGGATCCCTGTCGGCATCCCTAAAACTGTCTAGCCTGAAAGAAGGAGACGCTTTTGGCGGTCGGCGCGGGAAGAGTTTTGCCCCGTTCAAGGAAGCCGACAAAGCAAAGAATGGTTTTGTCTCTTTAGGAGTTGGCCTATGAGTACTGTAGTTCGCCGCTCCTCGGCTGCACGGCAGCTCTGGAGTTGGAATGGCTTTTGTCAATGGATAACCAGCACCGAAAACCGGCTGTACATCGGCTGGTTTGGCGTGTTGATGATCCCGACCTTGTTGGCAGCAGCCTTTTGTTTTGTAATCGCTTTTATTGCTGCTCCGCCGGTGGATGTGGATGGGATCCGCGAGCCAGTGATCGGCTCTTTGATAGGGGGGAACAATCTCATCTCGGCGGCGGTGGTGCCCACGTCGGCGGCCATCGGCTTGCACTTTTATCCCATTTGGGAAGCCGCCTCTTTGGATGAATGGCTCTACAACGGCGGCCCCTACCAACTGATCGTGCTCCATTTCCTGATCGGGGTGTGGTGCTACCTGGGCCGGCAATGGGAGCTGAGCTATCGCTTGGGTATGCGCCCCTGGATTGCGGTGGCGTTTTCCGCTCCGGCGGCGGCGGCTACGGCGGTGCTCTTGGTTTACCCCATCGGCCAGGGCAGTTTCTCGGAAGGCTTGCCCCTGGGGATCGCCGGCACCTTCTACTTCATGCTGGCTTTCCAGGCGGAGCACAATATCCTCATGCACCCTGCTAGCTGGCTGGGGGTGGCCGGCGTCTTTGGCGGCGCTCTGCTGGCCTCCCTGCACGGCTCCCTGGTGATCTCCAGCCTAATCCGCGAGACCTCGGAAGAAGAGTCACAAAATGCCGGCTACCGCTTCGGGCAGGAGGAAGTCACCTACAACTTCCTGGCCGGGCACTACGCGTTCTTGGGGCGGCTGGGGTTCCCCGGCCTGGGCCTGAGAAACAGCCGTTCCGTCCACTTCTGGATGGCGGCCCTGCCCACAGTGGGGATTTGGGCGGCGGCGATAGGTATCGGCCTGATGGCCTTTAACTTGAACGGCTTGAACTTCAACCAGTCCATCCTGGACAGCCAGGGCCGCTTCATCCCCACCTACGCCGATCTCCTCAACCGCGCCAATCTGGGGATCCAGGTGATGCACGCCCCCAACGCCCACCATTTCCCCCTGCTGCTGGCGGCTCAACCCTAAGGCAGGCTAGGGGCAGTCCAGCCGGAAAGCGCGGTGAATAGCTTGCAAGGCCGGGATCCCTCGATCCCGGCGCACTACACAGCTCACCTTGATCTCCGAGGTGGCGATCATCTCGATGTTGATTCCCGCTTCGGCCAGAGCTGCAAACAGACGGGCAGCGACGCCGGGATAGGTTTCCATCTCAGCGCCGACAATGCTGACCTTGGCAATGTCGTGATCTGCGTCAACGCCTGCCGCCTGGAGCTCTTCGGCCACCTGCCGGCAGACTGCCTCAGCAGCCATCGCTTGATCCTGAGGCACGGTAAAGGCAATGTCGGTACTGGGGATCCCGTTGTGGTAGCCCCGCTGGCTTTGGATGATGGTGTCCACGATGATCCCGGCAGCCGCCAAGCGCCCGAACAAATGGGCGGCAGTTCCCGGACGATCCGGCACTTTGCGAAGGCCCAGCCGCGATTGCTTCAAATCCAAGGCAACACCGCGTACCGGGTGGCTGTCTTGAGGGGCAGGCGGCACCTTCGCCCGATGCAAGTGGGGGATCACCTGGAACGATTCTCCCAGAGCCAAGGCGGCATCCCCGGCCCGCTCCGCAGCCACCACACAGCTCACCTTGATCTCGGACATGGAGATCATCTGCAAATTGATCCCGGCCTCGGCCAGCACCTGGAACATTTGCGCCGCGATCCCAGGTCGGCCCATCATCCCCACCCCGGCAATGCTGACTTTGGCCACCGCCTCATCCACAATCACCGCTGCACACTGCAGCTCTTGGCCAATCCGCCGGGCAACGGCTGCAGCCTCGGTCACCTGCGACCGACTGACCGTAAAGGCAATGTCATTGGTGGGCTGGGGCACGGATCCCTGCGGCAAGGAGTCCGTCCCGCTGGCGTGAGCGGCTGTGAACTGGAGGGACTGCAAAATCAAATCCACATTCACCCCTGCCGCCGCGATCCCCTGAAAGAGCTGGGCGGCAATGCCAGGGCGATCCGGCACCCCCACCAACACCAACTTGGCCTGATCCCGATCCAGCTCCACCGTATCCACCGCCAGGCCCAGCTCGATACTGCTGTCGGCAGCACGAGGACGGGGGGGAGGAGAAAGAATGAGAGTGCCCTCGCATCCCGCCTGCAACGGCTCCAAGCTGGAGCGCACCCGCAGCTTCACACCGTAGTTGCGGGCAATTTCCACCGAGCGGGGATGCAGCACCTGGGCCCCCAAGCTGGCCAGCTCCAACATTTCATCACTGGTGATCTCCGGCAACAGCCTGGCCTCAGGCACCTTACGCGGATCCGTGGTGAAGATCCCCGGCACATCGGTGTAGATCTCACACAGCTCTGCTCCCAAAGCCACTGCCAAGGCCACCGCCGTGGTGTCGGATCCCCCCCGACCCAGGGTGGTGATCTCCAGCTCCGCCAGGCTGGTAATCCCCTGGAACCCGGCCACCACCACCACCTCTCCCCGCTCCAGGTGCTGCCACAGGCGGTCGGTGTGGATGTGCAAAATGCGGGCCCGGCTGTGATCCCGAGTGGTGACAATGCCCACCTGGGCTGCCGTCAGGGAAAGGGCAGGACACCCCAAGCGTTGCAGCGCCAAGGCCACTAGGGCAATGCTCACCTGCTCACCGGTGGAAAGGAGCATATCCCATTCCCGCAACTGGGCCGGTGTGGTCGGGGATCCCTGCAAGATCTGCTCCCCCAAGCCCACAAGGCGATCGGTTTCATCCCCCATCGCCGAGACCACCACCACCACCCGATGCCCTGCCTTCACCGTGTGGGCCACCCGTTGGGCCACGGCCTGGATACGCTCGACAGAGCCGACAGAGGTACCGCCGTACTTTTGAACGATTAAGCTGCGTTCCATGAGAGAAGAACGAGGTCAGGGGCGGTTTGGATCCTACCCCGGATCTAGGCCAAGCCCAGCCCATTTTGCAAAAACGGCGGCACCGGCAGCAGGATCAGCACCAGCAGCGTGAGCATCCCCAGCCCCAGCAGATCTCGGGCCTCGTCCAGTTCCGTCACATCGTTGAGGGCCGGCTCGTCGGCACTGGAAATCACAAACAGCAGCAGCGCCCAGAGCAACAGCCAAGGCTGCACCGTCAAGGCCAGCAGCAGCACCAACCAGCGGGCTACCCGGCCCACATTCGCTCCCATCTGCTGTCCATACACTGCGTGGACAATGTGCCCTCCATCCAGTTGGCCCACCGGCATGAGGTTAAAGGCAATCACCACCAAGCCCAGCCAGCCGGCAAAGGCCAGCGGGTGCAGCTCGATCACCTGCCCCGGCTGCAACTGATCCCCCAGCACCATGCGGGCCAGAATTGCCAGCAGCACCGATAGGCGCGGGTCAATGCGATGAAAACTAATCGGGGTCGGCTGCCCCTCCGGCACCGCGGGAGGATCTGCAGGCGCTGAAAACACCAGCCCCAGCAACAACATGCCCAAAGCAACAAGGCTCCCTGCCAGCGGACCAGCGGCGGCGATATCAAACAACACCTTGCGGTTGGGCACCGGCTCTTTCAACTGGATAAACGCCCCAAAAGTCCCTAGGACAAAAGGCACCGGGATGAAATAGGGCAGCGAGGTTTTGATGTGGTGGCGGCGGGCCACCCAGTAACGAGTCCACTCATGGGATCCCAAAATGGCAAGGATCCCGACCGCATAGGGCAACCCTTTCATCAGAGAGGGCAAATGCAGCAGCCGGTCAGGGCTAACCCCAGCCGCGTGGGCCCCAGCACTGAGGGTCGTCCAGAAGGTGAATAGCAACAGCCCCAAAGCCAGCAGCGGGAACTCTCGACTGTCCGCCAGGGAGCGCCGCGCCGCCGGGTTGGGCACCAAGGCAAAAAAGGGCTTACCGGCAAACCCCTCCTGCAGCACCACCAAAAAGCGTTTGCCGAAAGTGGTTTCCACGTTTTGCTGCACCCGCTCATAGGCTTCACTGGGATCCGCCCGCAAGTTGCCCCGGCAGATGATCGCCTGGGGGCGGTACTCCACATTTTGCAAATAAAAGACGTTCCAGGGGAAGCAATGGCTCAGCTTCTCCCGCGGCACTTCGGAGATGGGGGTGTGGGCAAGAGCCAGCGAGACCGGATCTGCGGCGCCGTCTTCCTCCTCTTCCTCTGGCTCAGGTTCCCCAGCCGGCGAGGGATCCGCTTCTGGAGAGGAGTTTTCCACCTCTGGCCGAGGGCCTCCGGTTGAGGGTCGAATACCCCCTCGTCTCACCAAGGTCATGCTGGTAAAGTAGGAGGTGAGAAACAGCAGCAACATCAGCAAGGGAGGCAATTCGTACTGAAACACCTGACGCCCCAGCACCCAAACCAAAGGGGGCAGCATCATCACCAGCCACAGGATCCGCCACGGCACCTTCGAAAGGCGGGCCACACTTTTTTGCAGCAGCAGGTAGGTTGCAGAACCCACCAGCGCCAACAGGATCCAATCTGCCATGAGTTCAAAAAACGGAGGAGAACACCTCTACCAAGCTAGCGGCAAATCCAATCCCCTCGCTACAGCTTGCAGCCGGGATCCCTGAAGAGCCAATTGAGGCTTGGCCTGCCCATAGACCGCCACCATTCCGGGGCAAACTTTTCATTCGCGCGAGCGGTGCGGAGCACTTTACTTCTTGTCAGCAGTGGGGCGAAAAAGAGGGATCCCCTTGAGGCGTGCTTATGCTGCCGGCGTCCACTGCACAGCTTCGCCCATGGGCCCCAACCTCAACCCAGTATCTATTCTGGCCAAAAGGTATTCCCTGTCATGCCTCGCAGGGTGAAATAAACAAATAGAAGCAACAAAAGGGATCCCAGCGTAACCATAGCCGCCGCTGTTGGACTTTTGCGATACAGGCCGACAAAAGGCTGGAGGCCAGCCCAGATCCCCCCCAGCAAAACGGTAATAAAGTAAGTGGGATAACGGGAGACATTCTCCACAAACTGGTCTTCCAGTCTTCTGGGGGGCTGCGGTTGTGGCATAAGAGGCTGGGGCTCCAACTCCTTTTTTCTCAGTGTGCCATAGGTAGCTGTCAACCATCTGGAGGCTGGCCATCTTCAGGGAACTGGCGGCAACTCAAAAAACGAACTTCCGTTGGCGCTCTTTTGGCAGCCGAGCAACCTCGGCTCCCCAGCCGCTGTGGCACCAACCGACCGGTAAGCAGCCTCTCTGCCGCTTGGCTCACAGCCTCCGCGAGGGAGAAAGTCCATCGTCCCCTCATATCAAAAAGAACATCTACTTCACGAAGAGTGGTTGGAGCGAAGGGGAGACTGCGCAGATTCAGGAAACCGAGAACCTGATATGGTAGGCGTTATCCTGCCTGATCTGCTCTTTTGCTCAGTGCAGCCTCCCCTCTTCATAGACTGATGCGAGAATTGCCCTCTGATCCTTCCAATCGTGCCGGCGTACCCTTTGGGGATCAGACCCTGGCTCTGATGCGCGTCCAGGAGGCCCTGGATCAATTGGAGGCAGCCATTCTCAGTAGCCCTCGCCTGTTTTGGTCTCGCACCCTTATTGAAGAGGAAAAGATTCTGGAGCAGTTAGACTTTATCCGCCTGAACCTGCCGACAGCCCTGGAGGAAGCGGAGGAACTGCTGCGCCAGCGGGATCGGATCTTGGCAGAGGCCAATCGCTACGCCCAAGAAATTGTGGCCGCGGCCCAACGTAGGGCTGAGCAGCTCCTCAACGAATCGGCGATTCTGCGACAGGCCCAAGCTCAGGCGGAGCAGTTATTGCAACAAGCCTATCAACATAGTGAGGAGGTGCGGCGACAGACACTGCAGGAATCGGAGCGCCTGCAGCGGGAGGCCCACCGTTACGTGGATCAGGTGTTGCAAGACTTGGAGTTGCGGTTGGTGGAGTCCTTGCGGGTGATCCGCAACGGGCGGCAAAATCTGCAGACCTAACAGAGAAGAGTCAGACTGGGGCTTGAGCGCTGCCTTCAACCTGTGCCAGGAGCATTTTTATCCCGCGTTGTGCAAGTCTTTTGGAGCGGTGGGTTAGGGATCTCCTGAGCAGGCGAGGGACGGCTCCCCTCGCTAGACTTGAGCAGAAGACGTTCCCCGGCGGCCCTTGACATCCTCTCTGCCCATCATCCTTGGCGTATCAGGCGCTTCAGGGATGCTCTATGCTGTGCGCGCTCTGCATGTTCTGCTCAGCCTGGACTACCGCGTCGAAGTGGTGGCCTCCAAAGCGGCCTATCAGGTGTGGCAGGGAGAACACGGGGTGCTGCTGCCGACAGACCCCCGCAAGCAGGCCCACTTTTGGCGACAGCAAGCCGAGAGCAGCGGTGGATCCCTAGTTTGTCATCGCTGGCAGGATGTGGGGGCAACCATTGCCAGTGGCTCCTATCGCACGCAGGGGATGTTGGTGATCCCGTGCAGCATGGGTACAGTTGCCAAGTTGGCTGCCGGCTTGAGCTCGGATCTGCTGGAGCGGGCTGCTGATGTGCAGCTCAAGGAGGGACGACGCTTGGTGGTGGTGCCGCGGGAAACCCCCTTTAGCCTGATCCACCTGCGCAACTTGACCACTCTGGCAGAAGCGGGGGCGCGCATTGTTCCGGCCATTCCAGCTTGGTACCACCAGCCGCGTACCATCCTAGATTTGGTGGATTTTGTGGTGGTGAAGGCGCTGGATCAGTTCGGTATTGATGGCGATCTCATTCGCCGCTGGCAGGGGATGCGCCAGCATCAGATCCTCAAGCTGCCCCCTGATCTCTGAGCGGGATCCCTTTTCCCGGCGGCAGGCTGGGATTTGGCTTGGGGGTGTTCCAAGCTGGGGGGGCCCTGTGCCGATAGCCCTCACTTGTGGCACCTTGCCGGGAATAGCTCAGATCACTTGCTGAGCTAGCCGACTCGGGGATCCCGCTGAAGGGGGGTGGGCAAGTCAGGGCAGGTCTCCAGACTGGCCGCCCATTCCCCGATGAGGGTGTTGACCCAGTGGGGCAACTCGTCGTGGGCGCAGTGGCCTACTCCCGGCAGCTTCACCAAGGTGAGGGCAGGTTGCCAGCGCTTAAATTGGTCTGCCAAAAAACTGGGCACTGCCGGATCTTCTCGGCCCCAAAGTAGCAAGATAGGCATTTTTAGGGTGGGCAGCAGGCGTTTGGGGCTGTCGAAGCGGCGGCAGAGAATGGCCCTCAGACCGTCCAAAAACACGTGGGCTGCCCCTGGCTCAAAGGCCGGCCTCTGGAAGATCTGCACCAGCTCGTCATCCACCTGCTCATCCCGCTTGTAGACGTTTTTGATCCAAGCCCGCAGCACCTCGGTTTGTCGCAGCCAGTTGAAGAGGTGGGGATAAGTGAGGGGGCACCCCAGCAACGACAGAATCCCTTCGCAGAGGGCTCGCACCAGAGCATCCCAGGGAGAGGGCAATTCTTCCGGATGGGGCCCATCGGCGCAGCTAATCAAGCACAGGCCCTTCACCATCTGGGGATAGCGGGCGGCGGCAATTACCCCCACCAAGCCCCCGATGGAATGGCCCACCAGGATGCTGGGCTGCTGAATGTGAGTTTGCCAAAACTCGTACACCTGCTCCACCCACAGATCAACGCTGTAGGCAATCTCCGGCTTGGCACTCTTGCCAAATCCCAGCAGGTCGAGGGCATAGACGGAGCGCTGGGATCCCAGAGGGAGAATGTTGTGGCGCCAATGACCCACTGACGCTCCAAATCCATGGATTAAAAGGGCCGGAGCTGCCGTTAAGTTGACGACACCGGCAGGGGTTTGGGCGCGACTGGGGGTGTAGGTGAAATGGATGGGCCAGCCCCGCCAATGCCAGGTTTGGGAGTAGCCGTAGCGAGGCAAAGCCGACAAGGGATCCCTGTCGCTGCCCGTTGGGGAAGGGGGGGGCGCATCAACAGAGGAGAAACCGGGAGCGCCAACGGAATTGGCACCGACGGGAGCAGAAGGGGAAGGATGGGAGTCGAGTCCGTGCAAGGGAGAAGTGGGTGATAACAATAGGCTCATCTCCAATTTAGGCTAGACCAATCTTAGTGGTTTCCTCGGCTCATCATTTAATAGGACGTACTTTGCCACCGGTTCTTCTATATCTTCCAGGACATGCCAGCATGACTGTGTCCATAACCCCAGACCCAATGGATGAAGCCTTCGGGATAGACCCGATTACCGCTGCCAGCTTTCGCCAGATCGATCAAGAGATCGGCCCCCACCCCTGGCAAGGGATCCCTTATGAGGTGGTGCGCCGTGCCATTCATGCTACTGCCGACTTTGAGCTGCGGGATCGCTTTTTCTTCGGCCCCAACGCCGTTGAACACGCCCTGGCAGCCCTACGGCAAAAGCAGCCTGTCATTGTCGATGTCAGGATGGTGGCAGCTGGGATCCAGTCAGGTCTGAAAGCCCAAGGGATCCCCCTCTACTGTGCTTTGGACTGGGTGGAGGAGCCCCGTTGGCCCGGTCAAACCCGCGCCGCCAATGGGATGGTGAACTTGGCACGCCGCTATCCAGAAGCCCTGTTTGTCGTTGGCAATGCCCCCACCGCGTTGCTGGCTTTGGTGGAGGAGATTCGGGCACAGCGGGTCAAGCCGGCTTTGGTGATCGGAGTGCCGGTGGGATTTGTGGCGGTGGAAGAGGCCAAGCAGGCGTTGGCGCAAACGGATGTTCCCCAGATTCGCGTGGAGGGCCGCAAAGGCGGATCCCCAGTTGCTGCTGCCATTGTCAATGCCCTTCTCTTGGCAGCTCAACGGGATCCCATCCCCAACTGACTAGAATTGAAGGGATATCTTCAGACCTTTCCCATGACCCCAGAACAAGAGGAGTGGCTGATTCGCAACCTTCAGCAACAACAAGAACAAATCCAAGAAATGCGGGCCGAGCAGCAGCGGTCGGCTGAGCGCTTTGAGGCTCAGATGGTTGAGATGCGGCAGGGCTTTGCAGCCCAAATCTCCGAGATCCGGGCTGAACA
>NZ_JBSSAC010000057.1:0-14371 GCF_054058315.1 Thermostichus sp. MS-CIW-40 | reverse complement strand
GAAGGGGATGCTGACCATAACGCTGCTCAAGTAATCTCTCTCCTTGGGGCGACTGTAAACTCGCCTGAAATTCCGAAACTTAGCTGTCCTCTGGGTCAGCTAGGGATTGGGATAAAGCCCGCACCCTGCGCATAGTGCGGGTGTCGGGTAGTTTACTTTCGCAAGACTACATCATCCCCTTAGGTGCAGAGCCAGCCGCCGGCTTGGGCTCAGGCTTTTCCACCACAATCGCTTCGGTTGTGAGGTACATTCCGGCTATGGAAGCCGCGTTTTGCAGCGCTGAGCGCACCACTTTGGCCGGATCGACGATCCCCTGGGCAAACATATCCACATAGGTTCCGCTCAGGGCATCGAAGCCAAAGGGCATCTCCTTCTCCAAAACCTTTTCCACCACCACTGACCCTTCCAGACCGGCATTGTGGGCAATCTGAAAGAGAGGGGCCTGCAAGGCTCGGTAAACAATTTCTGCCCCCACCTGTTCTTCGGCATTCAACTTGGCCTTGAAAGCCGGGATCCCTTTGGAGAGGTGCAATAGCGTCGCCCCGCCGCCAGGGACGATCCCTTCTTCCACCGCAGCTCGGGTGGCATTCAGGGCATCCTCAATGCGCAGCTTGCGATCTTTGAGTTCTGTTTCAGTGGCAGCCCCCACTTTGATCACCGCCACTCCCCCGGCTAACTTGGCGATGCGTTCTTGCAATTTTTCGCGGTCGTACTCGGAATCGGTGGTTTCCAGTTGCTTGCGAATTTGAGCCACCCGCTTTTCCACCGCCGCTTTGGTGCTGCCATCGGTCACAATGGTGGTCTTGTCTTTGGTGACAGTGATCTTGCGGGCTACCCCCATCATGTCCAGGGTGACCTTGTCCAGCTTGATGCCAACATCCTCAGAGATGAGCTGCCCGCCGGTGAGAATGGCAATATCTTCCAGCATGGCTTTGCGCCGATCCCCAAAAGCCGGAGCCTTGACCGCCACCGCATTGAGTACCCCCCGCAGGCGGTTCACCACCAATGTGGCCAGAGCCTCTCCCTCCACATCCTCCGCAATGACCAGAAGAGGCCGACCCTCGCGGGCCACCCGCTCTAGGATGGGCACCAGATCTTGCAGGCTGGAGATCTTGTTGCTGGTGATCAGCAGATAAGCATTCTCATACTCGGCCACCATCCGCTCCGAGTCGGTGACGAAATAGGGGGAAATGTAGCCGCGGTCAAACTGCATCCCCTCCACCACGTCCAACTCGGTTTCCAGCGACTTGGATTCTTCGACCGTGATCACCCCATCTCGCCCTACAGCATCCATAGCCTTGGCGATCATCTCTCCCACTTCGCTGTCGTTGCCGGCAGAGATGGTGGCTACTTCGGTGATGGTCTTACGGCCTTCCACAGCCTTGGCGTGAGCCGCAATTTGCTCCACCAAGTAGGCGGTGGTCTTTTCAATGCCGCGTCGCAAGGCCACAGGGTTGGCACCCGCCGAGATGTTTTTGAGCCCTTCCCGCACCATGCTTTGGGCCAGGATGGTGGCTGTGGTGGTACCATCTCCGGCCACATCGTTGGTCTTAGAGGCCACTTCCCGCATCAACTGGGCGCCTGTGTTCTCCAAAGGATCGGCCAACTCAATTTCCTTGGCAATCGTGACCCCGTCGTTGACGATTTGGGGGGCACCAAACTTCTTCTCCAAGACCACGTTGCGTCCTTTGGGGCCAATCGTAACCTTGATTGCATCCGCCAGTTGGTTGATGCCCTGCTCCAATGCCTTGCGGGCCTCTTCTCTAAACAGAATCCGCTTTGCCATAGAATCCGCGATCCTCGTAAGTCTGACTGGGCTCCTACTTTGGGTACTGCCAGGCGGAGTGGGGTTCCCAGGAATCCTCCGGCTCGGCTAGCAGGGAGTTAGCACTCTAAACTCCTGAGTGCCAATCTAGCCCAAAGACGGGAGCCTGAGCAAGATGGGGCAGATCCAGAGTCACGTTTTGGCTGAGAGGGCTAGGAGTTGCCGCCGATCAGAATGTCGGGAAACTGGGCCTGGGCTTCGCTGATGGGGCGGTTGCGCCCGCCGTTTTGCCAGTAGTTGATGAGTTCGGTGGCTCGGTTGAGCAGCTCAATGCGATCCACCTCGCTGATCCAGGTTTTGCTTTCCAGCTCAGCTTTAAGCTGCTCCCAAGCGTCATCCCGCGGCCAGAAAAAGTAGTGGGTGAGGGGGCTGCGGTTTTTGGCCACCACCTGATCGACGGCAATAGCCAAATCGTTTTCCAACCAGAGGGCTTTTAGGGCGAACTTCGGCAAGGCTCTCTTCTCCTTTGGGCTACTCAACGGACGATCCGATCCTAACCAGGCAGCCTTTCATTCTGACATATGTCCTGTCCATCGGCGGGCCGAGAGCCGGAAGATGGATACGGGCTCAGCCCTGTCTGGGGGCAAAGGGCCCTAGATCACAGAGGGCTGTTTCCCCTTTCAGTACCAAGTCCCGCAGAATGGCCGCGCTGATCGGAGCCAGCAACACCCCATTGCGATAATGGCCGGTGGCAATGAGAAGATTGGCGTAGCCAGGAGCCCAACCCAGAATGGGGGCACGCTGTCCCACCGGTCGAGGCCGATGGCCGGCCCAATGCTCCAACAAAGTCGCTGCGGCCAAGGCCGGGCAGAGTCGGATGGCGCAGGCCAGCAGATCTTGTAGCGCCAGCAGCGTCGGCTCGGGATGAGGGGCCTGAAATTCCACTGTTGCCCCCACCCACAGGGATCCATCCCCCAGGGGAACCAGATGCAGATCCGCGTCGGTGACCACGGGCCCCAGGGGGATCGCGGGGGCTTTGACCCGCAGGGCCTGACCTTTGACCGCTTGCAGCGGCACCTGCAGCCCCAGCTCTTTGGCCAGAGGAGAGCTGCCCAGACCTGCCGCCAGAATGACGTGACCTGCCGAGAGGGTGAGAGCGGGCGTGTAAACCGTTTGCAGGCGAAAGGGGGGATCCGAGCTGCGCTGAATCTTCTGGACAGGCTGGTGGAAGAAAAAGCGGGATCCCTTGCGTTGGGCTGCTTCCAAGAGAGCCTGGGTTAGGAGCTTGGGTTGGACTTGTCGATCCTGGGGAGAGTAGATGGCCGCCGCCAGGTCGCTGCGCAGGCCGGGCTGCAGGGATCCCACTTCGGCAGGGCTGAGCAGATCTAGGCGGTAACCTGCTTGTCGGCGGGCCGCCAGGGTCTCTTGCCAAGCTTCCACTTCCTCCTCCCTGAGGAGTTTGAGAATGCCGCGCCGATTGACGGGCAAACTCCGGCCCAGGTCTTCCTCCAGCCGCGCGATTAGGGGATCGAACAGCTCCAGGCTTTTCAGGCGAAGCTGAACCGTCTCCCCACCCGCTTGCCGACTGGAAATGCCCACCAATACCCCCAGAGCTGCCCCTGTCGAGCCGGCGGCAGGATCCCCGGCATCGATCCCAACCACCGATAGGCCAGCCGCAGACAATTCGTAGGCGATGGCACAGCCCACCACCCCACAGCCGATCACCAGCACATCACAGTTCAACAGCCCGACCCTCAACGGAGATGCTTTTCGTAGTGATACTCCACAGAGTTGCTGCGATCGTGCAATTCACGAATTTCCGGCAGACGCACATAGCCGAGCCGCTCATAAACCCGATGAGCCGTCGTGAAGCGAGTATCTGTCCACAGATGCAGAGAGTCCGCCTGCTGCTGCCGAGCCGCAAATTCGGCCTGTTCAATCAAACGCCGACCCAAACCCCGACCGCGCACTGCGGGCAGAGTGTAGAGTTTTTTCAGCTCCATGCGCCCAGGGATCCCATCGGGCACAAGGCCGACACAGCCGACCACTTGATCCTGATGCTGCGCCACCCAAAGGGATCCCCCCATCTCCGCGAAAGCTGTGGCAGGCTGAAGCAACTCCGGCACCTCTTCGATGTCCAATACACAGCCTGGATACTCCGCAAAGACCACTTGCAAAATGTGGAGCAGAGCCGCACTGTCCGAGTTTTCCGCAGGACGGATGTCGACGATCTGCATCAAGCAGCGAAGAAAAAGAAATCATCGTTAAGTAAAGCTTTCTCGATTGTACCTGGGCTTGCTCGAGGACTCTGTTTTCTCTGTTTCTCAGGGAGCAGAGGATCCCTGAGGTGAGCAGCTAAGATCGCTAGCATCCCCAACCCCATCTGCCCATGGATACTGAACTGCTGGTTCCCGACGTCGCCGATCTCGTAACAGAGGATGATACCCCGGTGGATAACTTTGCCTCGGAAAAACAGCAGCGCCTCCTGACTGGAGCTCTCTACAGCGCTTTGCGCGGCAAAACCTTTTTAGCAGCGGCAAATGTAGGCATCTACACCGCCATCGGTCGGCCCCCGATTGTGCCGGATGTTTTTCTCAGCCTGGACGTCACGGTGCCGGAGCAATGGTGGGAGAAGCAAAACCGTTGCTACCTGCTCTGGCAATTTGACAAGCCGCCGGATGTGGTGATCGAGATCGTCTCCAACCGCGAAGGCGACGAGCTGGAAGGCAAGCTGAGCCGTTATGAGCAGATGCGAGTTAGCTACTACGCGGTCTTCGATCCCAATCATGAGCTGGGGCCAGAGGAGTTGCGCATTTTCGAACTGCGGGGCCGCCACTACGCGGAAATGACCGAGACCTGGCTAGAACAGGTGGGACTGGGCCTGACGGTGTGGGAAGGCGTTTTTGAGGGGAAACAAGCTCGCTGGCTGCGCTGGTGTGATGCCCAAGGGCAGTTGCTGCTGACCGGCGATGAACGGGCTGAGTTGGAGCGGGAACGGGCCGAGCAAGAACGCCAAAGGGCGGAGCGAGAACATCAACGGGCGGAGCGTCTGGCGGCAAGATTGCGGGCTTTGGGTGAGGATCCCGATTTGGAGAGCTGAAGCCCAGGGATCCCCTTCAGCACCCACCCTCCACTACACTCAGAGAGGGAACTGCTGCCGGAGTGGCAGGGATCGTTGGACTCACAGATGGGTTATCGCCGCCGGGATTGGTTGGCCTACTGGCTGCTCAAGTGGCTGGTGGTCAACCCCTTGTTTCGGGGACTGTATTTTGGGCGCACCTATGGGCAGGAAAACGTGCCTCGCCAGGGATCCCTCATCGTCGTCAGCAACCACGCCAGCCATTTGGATCCGCCGCTGGTGGCCAATGCGGTGCGCCGCCCGGTGGCCTTCATGGCCAAGGAAGAGCTGTTTCGGGTGCCGGGGCTGAAGCAGGTGATCCAGCTCTACGGCGCCTACCCGGTCAAAAGAGGCGGCTCTGACCGCGCTGCCCTGCGGGCCACGGAAGCAGCTTTGGCGCAGGGATGGGCGGTAGGGATCTTTTTGAATGGCACTCGTACCCCCGATGGCCGCATTCCTCAGCCCCACTTGGGAGCGGCCTTGGTTGCAGCCCGCACCCAAACGCCTCTGCTGCCTGTAGCCCTTTGGGGCACGGAAAAGGTCTTGCCCAAGGGATCCCGGTGGCCGCGTTTGTTCTGCCCCATCACGGTGCGCATTGGCAACGTGATTCCCCCCCCCGCTTCCAGCGATAAGGCCGATTTGCAGCAGGTGACGGCAGAGTGCGTGCAGGCTATCCATGCCCTTTTGGATCAGGGGCGCTGAGGGTATCTTGGGCTACCAGATACTCAACAACAGGGATCCCTCCCAAGATGTGCTTTTGAAGAATCTCCTCCACCACCTCCGGCGTGACCGAGTGGTACCAAAACCCACCGGGATAGACCAGCAACACAGGGCCAGGAACAGCATAGTCGCATGCCCGCAGGCAGTTGGCTTTGGTGCGGTGTACCCGCAGGGATCCCCCGCTCCCGATTTCCAGGTTCAATTCCTTGATCCGCGATTTCAAATAGTCCCAGGCTTCCAATCCCACGGCTTTCTCACAACATTTGGGCTTGGTTTGATCTGCACAAAGGAACAAATGCCACTGGTAGGGCGGAATGGGAGCCGGCTGAGGCGCTTGGCCTGGGGATCCGGTTGCCGAGGAGGGATCCAGGATAGGGGAAGAAGCGACAGGACGCGACATAACAAGATGTTTGGGCTTGGCTACAGTTGCATTATCCCCTGTTCTCTAGGTTCTTACCGATGCTGGTGGATAACCCCAAGCAGCGACTGTTTCTTGCTCTGCTCCCCCCTCCAGCACTGCAAGAGCAGGTGACAGCCATCAAACAGCAGTTTGCCGAGCAATTTGCCAGCCAAGCGGCCCTGCGCTCGCCTCCCCACATCACTCTGGTGCCGCCGTTCGAGTGGCCCAGTTCCGATCTGCCGGCCTTGACGGGATCCCTAGAGGCCTTTGCCAAGCAGCAAACTCCCGTCGCCATCCAGTTATCCGGCTTTGGGGCCTTCGCGCCGCGTGTCATTTTTATTCACGTCGTGCCCTCCCCAGAACTGCAGCAGCTACAAGCTCAAGCCCATCACCACATGGGGCTCCTTCTCAACCGGAAAGAAACGACCGCTCAAGCCCGTCCGTTTGTGCCCCACATAACCGTGGCCTTCCGAGACCTAACCCCCGCCCACTTTCGCGCCGCCTGGCCAGAGTTCAAGACGCGTTCTTTCCAGAGTGCGTTTGTAGCGTCAGCTTTGACGCTCCTCCTCCACGACGGCAAACGTTGGCAGGTTTTTGCCCAGTTCTCGATGGGGGAATAATGGGGAACAGAAGAGGGTTGCCAACCGAAGCAGCCTACTCCACCCAGTGAGCGGCCATGTATTCCGCCAAGTCCAACACCCGCTGGGAGTAGCCCCACTCGTTGTCGTACCAAGCCATGACCTTGACCAGATCCCCATCCAGCACACTGGTCATCTCCGCATCCACAATGGCCGAGCAGTCGTGGCCGCGGTAGTCGATGGAGACCAAGGGAATATCCGAGTAGGCGATGATCCCTTTCATCGTGGTTTCCGAGGCTTCCTTCAGGGCAGCGTTTACCTCCTCGGCAATCACGCGCCGCTCCGTCTGCACCACCAAGTCCACCAGAGACACATTGGGCGTGGGAACCCGTACCGCCACCCCATTCAGCTTGCCTTTCAGCTCCGGGATCACCAAAGCCACCGCCTTGGCAGCCCCCGTGGTGGTGGGCACCATGCTCAATGCTGCTGCCCGGGCCCGCCGCAGATCGCGGTGACCACCATCTAAGATCCGCTGGTCGCCGGTGTAGCTGTGGGTGGTGGTCATGGTGGCGCGAAGGACGCCGAACTTGTCCAGCAACACCTTGATGATCGGGGCAAGGCAGTTGGTGGTGCAGCTGGCGTTGCTGACAATGTTGTGCCGCACCGGGTCGTAGGTGTGTTGATTAACACCGTAGACAAACGTGGGAATGTCTCCCCCCTTGGCCGGGGCGGTGATCACCACCTTTTTGGCCCCCGCTTCTATGTGCTTAGAGGCACCCTGGTAGTCGACAAAAACACCTGTAGCTTCAATAACAAGATCCACTTTCCACTCTTTCCAGGGCAGGTTGCTGGGGTTGCGGTCGGAAACGGCATAGATATGCTTGCCGTTCACCACCAAACCGTTTTCTGCAGGCTCAACGTCTGCTCCCTGCAACGGCCCAAGGATGGAATCGTACTTGAGCAGGTGGGCAGCCGTGCGAGCATCTGAGGTGTCGTTGATGGCAACAATGTCCAGGTTGGACTGGGAGCGACCCAGCCAACAGCGCAAAAAGTTGCGACCAATGCGACCAAACCCGTTGATGGCTACCCTAACCACTGCTCCTGACCTCGCTGCTTGAAATCTCTTGGGGGCTGCTGCTTAGCACATGATATCGCAACCCCTGAACATTCTGAAGACAGAATTTGGGATCCAAGGGGTTGTCTTCGTGGACGTTGACCTGCAAACCTATGCGGAGCAGGGATTGAGCCTCTTTCAAGCGGGATAGCGCTGGTGCAGCAGAGCCATAGCCGAGGCTACATTTTCTACCCCTCGCTGCTCCAGAAGATCCGTGAACATACTATCCAGCCAGTAAAGGTGCTCGCTGATGATCTGGCTCCAGGCGCGGTAGAGTTTCACCTGGACTTCCAGAGGCAACAGGATCAGCCCCTCGTTGGAGAGGCGCAGGGTCTGCACCTCGGTCATGCTCACTGCCGTAAAGGAGCGCCGCCGCCCCGTCAGCAGAGAAAGTTCCCCAAACAAGCGCCCGGCGTGCAGCGTGGCCAGCCAATAATCTCCCGGATGTCGCACGTACTGGCGACGCAGCTCCACCACTCCACTGAGGATCATGTACAGGTCACTGCTGGGATCCCCCTCTTGAAAGATCACCTGGCCAGGAGAGAAGCGGCTGGGCAACAGGGCTGCCGTCAGCGCCTTCCACTCGGCATCTTCCAAGGATTGGAAGAGCAAGTGCTCGCGAACACGCTCAAACGGATAACGGGGGCTGCTCATGATGTCGGTGGGCCAGAGGGGTACCTGAGGCCGGCTCCGTTTCATCCTACCGCTGCCGGCAGGGTATTGGGAGATGGGAGAGAGTTGTCCCCAAAGAGTATCTAAGATGCAATGGAAAAGGTAGGTCGCTCCCAGGGATCCCATGCAGCCTGGCTCAATTGTCCGCTGCCGCAACCGCGAGTGGGTGGTGCTCCCCGCTGATTCAGAAGAAATTGTGGTGCTGCGGCCCCTCACCGGCACCCCAGAAGATGCGGTTTGCATTCACCGACACCTGATGAACCTTGTGGGCGGCACCTTGCCCTTCGAGCGAGTGGAGCCTACCGCCTTTCCTTGGCCCTCTGGGGATCATCCTGCCGATGCCACCAGTACCCTTCTCCTCTGGCAGGCGGCCCGGCTGATTTTACGGGAGGGCGCAACTCCCTTTCGCTCTCTGGGGCGCCTCTCGATTCGGCCACGGGTATACCAGTTTGTGCCCTTGCTCATGGCGCTGCGCCTCGATCCGGTGCGGCTATTGATTGCCGACGACGTAGGGGTGGGCAAGACCATCGAGGCGCTGCTGATAGCCAGGGAGCTTTTGGATCGCGGCGAGATCCGACGCCTTTGTGTCCTGTGCCCTCCCTATTTGTGCGAGCAGTGGGCCAGCGAGCTGGCCGAGAAGTTTAACCTGGAGCCAGTGGTCATCCGCTCGGGAACGGTGGGGCAATTGGAGCGAAAAACCCCTGTTGGGCGCAGCCTCTACGAGCACTTTCCTGTCCAGGTGGCCAGCATTGACTTCGTCAAGACCGAGCGCAACCGCCACCCATTTCTGCAATTTTGTCCTGAGCTGGTCATTGCCGACGAAGTCCATGGGGCAGCGGCGGCCCATGGCAAAAACCAGCAGGAGCGCCACAGTCTGCTCAAAGCGGTGGCCCAAAACCCCAACCGCCACCTGATCCTGCTGACGGCAACTCCCCACAGCGGTGTCGAAGAGGCCTTCCGCTCGCTGCTGGGGCTGCTGCGGCCCGAGTTCGAGACATGGGATCTCCAGGATCTCAACGAAGACCAACGCGTCCAGCTAGCCCGTCATTTTGTCCAGCGCACGCGGCGAGATATTCGGGAAACTTGGCAGGAGCTCACCTGTTTTCCAACCCGGGAAGCTGAAGATGAAACCTACACCCTTTCTGAGGGGCAGCGCAAGCTGTTCGAGGACACCTATGGGTTTTGCTCGGAATTGGTGTGCACAGGGCAGCAACTAGAGAAGCGCCAGCAGCGAGTGCGCTACTGGGGAGCGCTGGCCCTTTTGCGCTGCGTAATGTCCAGCCCGGCGGCAGCAGTAGCGGCATTGCACAATCGCAGCGGAGCAACCCTGGAGGCAGAAGAAGAGGTTGAGGCAGAACTGAGCCGCTGGGTGTTCGAGTCGGCAGAAGAGCGTACCGACGATGAGCTGCCAACGCCAGCTCTTGAAGCCGCAGACCCAACCCTGCCGGATAGCGACCGCCGCCGGTTGCAGGCCCTGGCCCGTCTGGCCAAACAGCTCCAGGGCCCAGAGCACGACACCAAACTGGCGCGGGCCATCGAGCTGGTGAAAAAGTTGCTTCAGGAAGGTTTTCATCCCATCCTCTGGTGCCGCTACGTTGCCACTGCGGAGTATCTGGACAGTTACCTTCGGCAACAGCTGGGATCCCCAGCCCAAGTAGCCTGTGTAACGGGCAGGATGGGAGACGAGGAGCGGGAGGCCAAGATCGCGAACCTGGAAGTTGACCGACCACGGGTGCTGGTGGCCACCGACTGCCTCTCGGAAGGGATCAACCTGCAGGAAAAGTTTACAGCCGTCATCCACTACGACCTGCCCTGGAACCCCAATCGGCTGGAGCAGCGGGAGGGCCGGGTGGATCGCTACGGCCAAAAGGCCAGCCGGGTCAAGGTCATCCGCTTTTTTGGCCGCGACAACCCCGTAGATGGCGTGGTACTGGAGGTGTTGCTCAACAAAGCGCGGGAGATCCACCGCACCCTGGGCACCCACGTGCCTGTGCCGGAGGCTAGCGAAAGCGTTACCCAGGCTGTGCTCGAAGCCCTCTTCCTGCGCAAGGGACACTGGTCCGCCGAGCGCCAGCTAACCCTCGATCTTGGCGTGCCGGAAGTGGATGAGTTTCACCGGCGCTGGGATCGCTCTGTCGAACAGGAGCGGCGCAACCGCACCCGTTTTGCCCAGCGGGCCCTCAAGCCTGAGGCAGTGCAGCGGGAGCTGGAGGCCACCGATGCCGTGCTAGGGGATCCCGAAGCTGTGCGCGAATTCTTCCTGGCTGCCGCCCAGCGCCTCAACCTAGCCATAACCCCAGGGAAGCGGTCGGGGGTCTACCAGGTTAGCGTCGGCTCCGAAGCCACTGCCATCTTGCCGGAAGCCATTCGCCTGGCCCTGCCCTCTCCCAAAGGCGGGCGTTGGCTAATCAGCTTCGACTCGCCCACGCCCGAAGGTGCCGAATACATTGGCCGCAACCACCGCGTCGTGGTTGCCCTGGCCCAGTTTTTGCTGGAGGAAGCCCTCGACAACCCAGAGAAAGGGGATGCTGTCGTCTCCCGCTGCGGCGCTCTACGCACCCGAGCGGTAGTTGATCTTACAACTCTACTGCTGCTGCGGGTGCGCTACCTGGTGGAGCAACCCCAGGGGCAGCCTCTCTTGGCGGAAGAGGTGCTGGTGCTAGGCGGTGTTGGCCTGGAGAGCGGCGAGGCCCGCTGGCTGGAGACGGGCGCAGCTCTCCAACTGCTGGCCACGGCCAAGCCGGATGAGAACCTACCGCTAGCGGAAAAGCGGGAGCTGGTTCAGCATCTCCTGGCCTGTCTCGGCCCGTGGCAGGAGACAGAGGAAAACTGGGGAAGGGATCACCGGCTGCAGCAGGCGGCGCGGGAGCGGATTTTGCAGCGTGCTGCTGAGCTGGAGGCTGCCCATAGGCGCATCCGCCAAGCCGTGTCCCTACAGGGGCGGGGGCTGAAGGTGAAGCCGCAGCTTCCCCCCGATCTTTTAGGACTCCTTGTTCTCCAACCGGTGGTTTGCCGATGAGCGAGTTTTCTGGGGTACGCATCGAAGGAGGCCTGTTGGGGCCCGATATTCTCGAAAAGCTGCTGGCAGGGGATCTGCCAGGACAGAAGCCAGAAGACTTCGGCTTTAACAGCAAGCGCGGCCCAGTCGAAGAGATTGCCGCGGTCTTTGCCGATTGTCGGAAGTACTGGGAGGCCTTCCAGAGCCGCCTGCAGCGCCTGCCCGAAAGCGATCTCGCCACCAGCATCACCCGCGATGCCTGGGCGATCCCCTTCTTCAGTTTGCTGGGGATCGAGGTGCGCTATCAACCGCGCGCCTGCGAGGTGGACGGAATGAACTTCCCCATCTCGCATCGCATGGGCGAGGCGGAAGACGCGCCACCGGTGCACATCGTCGGCGCGCGCCAGGAGCTGGGCCGCGTGCCGGCTTCTGGCCGGCCTCGCCTGGCACCCCACTCGCTGCTGCAGGAGTATCTCAACCGCAGCGAGCACCTCTGGGGCATTGTTACCAACGGATTGACCCTGCGCCTCCTGCGGGACTCCACCTATGTGCGTCGGCAGGCCTATGTGGAGTTTGACCTGAAGCAGATCCTAGAGGAGCAGCGGTTTAACGACTTTGCCATCCTCTTTCGGCTGCTGCACCGCAGCCGCTTGCCCCAAACGGCAGAGCTAGCAGGGGATTGTCTGCTGGAAAAGTACTACCAACAGGCCCTGGAGCAGGGTGGCCGGGTACGGGAACGGCTGCGGGAGGGGGTTGAGGAGTGCATCAGGTTGCTGGCAAATGGGTTCCTGGCCCATCCCAAGAACCAGAGGCTGAGAGCGCGGCTCTTGTCGGATCCCAGGGAGCTCTACCGCCAACTGCTGCGCTTGGTCTACCGGTTCCTGTTCCTCTTGGTTTCCGAAGAGCGGGGGTTGATGAGCAGCGCGGCGCTCTATCGCGAGCACTACAGCGTGACGCGGCTGCGGCGGTTTTTGGATCGGCAAAGTGCCCAAGACGAACACGAGGATCTCTGGTGCAGCTTGCGGGTGCTCTGGAGGGTGCTTTCCCAAGAGGAGCTGGCGGAGCTGCTGGGGGCTGCTCCTCTCAACGGAGAGCTGTTTGCCCCTCTGGAGCTGGATGAGTGCAGCCTGAGCAACCGGGATCTGCTGCAAGCCTTTTCGCACCTAGCCTACTACCGAGAAAACCCCACCTCTCCCCTTCGGCGGGTCAACTACGCGGCGCTGGATGTAGAAGAACTGGGATCCGTCTACGAAAGCTTGCTCGACTACCAGCCTCAGATTGTAACTGGGCAAGGGGCGCCTCGCTTTGAGTTGAGCTACGGCTCAGAGCGCAAGAGCACAGGCTCCTACTACACCCCGCCGGAGCTAGTGGCCGAACTCATCCGCTCGGCGCTGGAGCCAGTGATCGAAGAACGGCTGAAAGCCGCTCGCCCACCTGAGGAAAAAGAGCAAGCGATTTTGTCCATCCGTGTGTGTGATCCCGCCTGCGGATCCGGTCACTTCCTGCTTGCTGCCGCCCGCAGGTTGGGCAAGGAACTGGCAAAGATCCGCACCGGCGAAGAGGAACCCGCCCCCGAGCGTGTCCGCGAGGCCATCCGCGATGTGGTGGCGCACTGCATCTACGGCGTGGACAAAAACCCGCTGGCGGTGGAACTCTGCCGCGTGGCCCTGTGGCTGGAGGCCCACTGCGCCGGCAAGCCCCTCACCTTCCTGGATCACCACATCAAGTGCGGCGATTCGCTGGTGGGTGTCTTGGATTTGGCGATTTTGGAAAAGGGCATCCCCGATGAAGCCTTTACCCCGGTTAGCGCTGACTCCAAGGAGGCTGCCCGCTCGCTAAAGCAGCGCAATCGCACCGAGTGCCAGAGTTTGCAAACAGGGCAGCTTTCCCTTGCTTTTGACACTGACCAGGTGGTGGCTGAGCTTAGCCAGGAGCGACAGAAGCTAGAAGCCATTCCAGACAACTCCCCGGCAGAGGTTAGCCGCAAGCAGCAGCTCTACAGCCGCTATTGCCAAGACCCGCAACACCAAAAGCTAGTGGAAGCCTGCAACCTGTGGACAGCCGCTTTTTTCCAGCCCTTGATCCCTGACTTCTCTAGGGCCATTACCACCCAAGCCGTGGCTGATCGACTGCAGGAGAGAACCCCCTCCCAGGCCCTTGCCACTGCTCAGGCCCTCGCCGTCGAGAACCGGTTTTTCCACTGGCCGCTGGAGTTCCCGGAGGTGTTTGAAAGTGGCGGCTTTGATGTGATCCTCTCCAACCCGCCCTGGGAGCAAATCCAACTGGAGGAAGAAGAATTCTTCGCCAGCCGCGATACCGCCATTGCCCGCGCGCCCAACGCCGCCGCCCGCAAACGCCTGATTGCCGACCTGCCCCAGACCAACCCCGCCCTCTGGCACGACTACCAGCGCGCCCTGCACAACGCCGAAAGCGCCAGCCGCTTCCTGCGCGCGAGCGGACAGTACCCCCTGACCGGCCGCGGGCGCATCAACACCTACTCCGTCTTCGCCGAGCGCGTGCGTCACCTGCTGAGGGGACGGGCGGGCATCATCGTCCCCACCGGCATTGCCACCGACGCCACCAATCAGTTCTTCTTCGCCGATCTGGTGGAAAAAGGACATCTGCTCAGCCTGTTCGACTTCGAAAATCGTGAAAAACTCTTCCCGGCGGTCGACAGCCGCATGAAATTCTGCCTGCTCACCCTTTGTGGAGAGCAGGAGAGCAAGAGAGCAGGAGAACACGAGACCTCTCCCGCTCTCACGTTCTCATTTTTCGCCACCCGCCCTGAACACCTGCGCGACCCGCGTCGCGTTCTCACCCTCACAGCGGACGACATTGCCCGCATCAACCCCAACACCCGCACCCTGCCCGTCTTCCGCACTCGCCAGGATGCCGACCTGACCCGCGCCATCTACAGCCTGTTAAGGGCTCAAGGGGTACAATAGCAGCACTTAGCAAACCAACTTCGGAAGGAGGATGGATTGATCAGTAGTAAAGAAGTCTTCA
>NZ_JBSSAC010000056.1:0-14531 GCF_054058315.1 Thermostichus sp. MS-CIW-40 | reverse complement strand
AAGGCTTGGCCAAAAGCCTCCAAAGTCGCGTCCAATTTGGCGGCTTGCGACTGGGACGCCTTGAGCTTACAGGAGACGGTCAGGACTTGGCTCATGAGTTCATTGTACTTCATCAAAGCGCATTCCTCCCGGCACTGACCCTACGGGTACAGTGCGGGGCTCCTGCGATTTCTAGCTGATACTCGACTGGAATCTGGTTCAAGTTCAACTTTCAATACAACTTTCAATACAGAGGGTCTGGTCTGTCCCAGGCCCTTTTTGACTGCCACTTAGGGAGATTCCCAGGGTTAACCCCGCTCTCGCATGGCTTCGGCCAGCAGCCGGGCCACTTCTGGTCGAGAAAACTCCGGCGGGGGCACTTCACCGCGGCGCAGCATTTCCCGCACCTTGGTACCTGAGAGGTGAATGCGCTGGTGAGGCTGGCTGGGGCTGGTCTTGGCCGTGGCCATGGTGCCGGTGACGGTGCAATAGAAAGCATGTTCAAACTTCAAGGGAATGATGCCCAGCTCCCCCGGCTGGAACTCATCGAAAATGTGTTGGGCATCGTAGGTACCGTAGTAGTTCCCCACCCCGGCGTGATCCCGCCCCACAATGAAATGGGTACAGCCATAGTTTTTGCGAATGAGAGCATGGAAAATAGCCTCGCGGGGGCCGGCGTAGCGCATCGACGCAGGGTTGATGGCCAAGATCACCCGCTCCTTGGGGTAGTACTTTTCGATCAACACCTCGTAGCAGCGCATACGCACATCGGCGGGAATGTCGTCGCTTTTGGTAGCCCCCACCAGCGGGTGCAAAAATAGCCCGTCCACAATCTCCAAGGCACATTTTTGGATGTATTCATGGGCGCGGTGGATGGGGTTGCGGGTTTGGAAGCCTACAATGGTTCTCCAGCCTCTTTCCCGAAACAGTTGCCGCGATTGGGCCGGGTCAATCTGGTAGGCCGGAAAAAGAGGGTGGGGATCCCGCTGCAGGAGGGTGACGGGGCCGGCCAAATAGACGGATCCCTGCTCGTAGAGCACCTTTACCCCTGGATGTTGCTCATCGGTGGTGCGATAAACTTGCCGGGCTTCGCGGGTTTTGTCGTAGGTGAATTTCTCCGTCAGCTCCAGTAGGCCCAGGATCTTGCCCTCGGCACTGGCCAAGGCAATCATTTGCCCCTCTTTCAGACCCGCTGCCACTTCCGAGGAGACCGGCAGGGTGACCGGCAGCGACCAAGCCAAGCCATTGGCCAGGTGCATCGTTTCCAGGACGGCCTGGTAGTCTTCCCGCCCCATAAACCCCGTTAGCGGGCTGAAGCCCCCGATAGCGATCATCTCCAGATCCGATTGGGCCCGCTCGTCGAGATAAAGAATGGGGCAATGTTCGGCTTTGGAACGCAGCTCCTGCGCCTGCTCAGGCGGGGCAATGCGGTTGATCAGGGTGCCCCCGTGGGGCGGAATGGCATCACCAGCAGGGAGAGTCGATGGAGATTGGCTCATGAGAAGGGCACTGAGAACAAAGGTTATCCAATCCAATATCCAACTATCGGATCCCGGATCTCCAGGAAGCAGGGAAAAAAGCACAGGTCGGGCTGAAAACAGGAGGGAGCAGAACAGGTGGAGACCCCATCCAAATCACGCCCTTAGGGATCCCTTCCATCCCGGTCAATCCAGCAGATAGGGAGGCATGCTTTCATCGGTGGCCGATACGTTGTCGAAGATGGGCCGATTCATAATCTTCTTTTGCGCGTGCAGAGGCGAGGATTGGGGTTTGGGCTGAATGATGGGGGCTTGCTCTTTGGGTTTCCGTAACTCCTGGATGGTTTTGGCCCGCTCGTCCGCAACCGCTTGCAACTGCGCCAGCGCCTTTTGCAATTCGTCCCGATGGGCAGTAACCTGCTGCAATTGAGCTTGCAGGGTAGAGACTTTGTTTTGGTAGTCTTGCAAGAGTTGTTGAGCTTCGGCCAGTTGGCTTTTGAGGGCTGCAATTTCCGGCAATTCTGGGGTTGGTTCTGGGGGAGACTGAGAAGACATCGTTGTCGGCTCCTCGCCTGTGGGAGTAGACTCTGCGGAGGTGGGCTCTGAACTGGTTTTAGCACCGGCCTTGCGCCGAATTCCGCCGGAGCGGCGGGAAGTTTCCCCCGACGAAGGAAAGAGGCTACGGTCAGATCCGGTCACAAGAGCACCTCGCGTTCAACAAACTGCAGCAGCCGCTGACACACCGCCGATCCAGGCCGATAGTCCATCACCGTCAAGCCGTAGTCAAAAGCGATGCGCAAATCGCTGCTATCTGGAATAGTAACGGGTGAAAGCACATCCGCAAAAATCTGTTGCGCTTGCACATACAATTGCCCGGTGTGGGATCCCGACCAAATGCCCCCCGGCAGATAGCGGTCATCCAGCATTGTCAAAATGGCGCGGGCTTGGCTTAGCTGGCCTTTCAGGGCCTCAATGTAGCGCAAGGTTACTTCCGTGCAGGAGAAATCGGCGCGGTTGAGCCGTGTCGGGATCAACACCCGCTGGGCCACCCGCAGGGCATTGGCGGTGAGGGCATTCAGTTCTCCCGGCGTATCGAGAAAGATGAAGTCGTAGTCCTGCAGCAAGGGATCCAGTTGGCGCTGCAATAGATTCTGCCCCGTCTCTCCGGCAGCAGCCAGTTGGGCCGCCACTTCCGCCATGGTGCTGTGGGAGGGCGCCACATCCACTCCCTTGTCCGTGCAGTAGATCACCTCTTCCAGAGGACGTTGGTGTTGCGGGTGTAAGCTGGCCCAAACCGTTTCCGGTGCCGGCAAGGATCCGGCCTCTTCCAAGTAGAGACTGCTGGCAGTGGCCTGGGACGTGAGATCGATGAGCAGAACTCGGTATCCCCGCTGGGCCGTCAACTGAGCCGCGTGGACGCAGAGGGTGGACTTGCCGGTGCCCCCTTTGTTGTTGGTAAAGGCCAGAATGCGCGCCATCAGCTCCCCCCGTTTTGCCAACTTGTTCCCCTTTCCGAGCAGCCCGGCCAGATCCGACAGGACAGTCGTTGAGGTGGCCCCGCAGCAGTCTATGCTATTGGGTGTAGCCTGGTGGAGGACAACCATGCGCGATGTACTGGCGATCATCTTGGGAGGTGGGCGTGGCACCCGACTTTATCCCCTGACCAAGCGCCGCGCTAAACCTGCTGTGCCCCTGGCCGGCAAATACCGCCTCATCGACATCCCGGTCAGCAACTGCATCAACTCCGACATCGAAAAAATCTACGTCCTCACCCAGTTCAACTCTGCCTCTCTGAACCGCCACATCGTCAACACCTACCGCTTGTCTCCCTTTACAGGCGGCTTTGTGGACGTTTTGGCGGCCCAACAAACCCCTGACAATCCCGATTGGTTCCAAGGCACCGCCGATGCTGTCCGCCAATACCTCTGGCTGATGGACTCCTGGAAGCCGCGGGACTTCCTCATCCTATCTGGGGATCACCTCTACCGCATGGACTACCGCCCCTTCATCCACCATCACCGGCAGGTGGGAGCCGATGTGACCCTGGCGGTGCTCCCCTGTGAAGAAAAAGTGGCCTCAGGTTTTGGCTTGCTCAAGCTTGGCGAGAACGGTTGCATCGTCGATTTCAAGGAAAAGCCAACAGGAGATCTGCTGAAAGCCTGTCAGGTGGACACCCAAGCCCTCGGCCTCAGCCCGGAAGAAGCCAAAGCCAAGCCCTACATCGCCTCCATGGGCATCTATGTATTCAAGCGAGAAGCTCTGATCGAGATGCTCAAAGTCAAGGAGCACACCGACTTTGGCAAAGAGGTGCTGCCGGCAGCCATCGGCAAGTACCATCTGCAAGCCTACCTCTTCAAGGGTTACTGGGAAGACATCGGCACCATCGAGGCTTTTTACCGGGCCAACCTGGCACTGGTGCAGCAGCCCAACCCGCCCTTCAGCTTCTTCGACAGCGAAATGCCCATCTACACCCGCCCGCGCTTTTTGCCCCCCAACAAAATCCTCGACTCCCAGATTGTCAACTCTATGATCGCCGATGGTTGCATCATCAAAAACGCCCAAATTCGCAACTCCATCATCGGCATTCGCAGCCGCTTGGAGGCCAACACCATCATCGAAAACACCCTGGTGATGGGAGCCGATTACTACGAGTCGGCAGAAGAGCGACGGGCCAGGCTAGAGGAAGGGATCCCACCGGTGGGCATCGGGGCCAACTCTCACATTGTCAACGCCATCGTGGATAAGAATGCCCGCATTGGGCGCAATGTCCGCATCCTCAACAAGGATCACGTCACCGAAGCGCAGCGGGAAGAGGAAGGGATCTGGATCAGCAACGGCATCGTCACCATCATCAAAGACTCGGTGATCCCGGACAACACCATCATTTGAGGGGGAAACAGGCCGGCCCTGGCCGAGAAGGGGGCAGGATGGGGCTGACAGGCCCTTGCGCAGAAACGGCGAGGCTTTTTCTGTTAAGATGGATACCAAGAGCTTCAAAACAAAAGACTGTGAGATCGCTGGAGTGTGTTTAGTAGAACCTCGCCCATTGCCGCTTTGGAAGTTTACGATCCGCAATTGATCTGCCGCTATTACCGCTGGCGCCTGCCCCAAGTGATCGGTCGGGCGCTGGCCATTCTCTGGCCTTTCTTGTGGTTTGTCCTCTGTTTGCGCTGGGATCAACTGTGGGGACACACTGATCGCAATGTGGGACGGCGCTCAGTGCAGTTGCGAAAGCTGCTCACCGACCTGGGGCCAACGTTCATCAAGGTGGGTCAGGCCCTCTCCACCCGCCCCGATCTGGTGCGCAAAGACTACCTAGAAGAACTCACCCAACTGCAAGATCAACTGCCGCCATTTCCTTCCGAGCAAGCATTTGCCCGCATCGAATCCGAGTTGGGCCGTCCGATTGCCGAGATCTTTGCCCAGATCTCTCCAGAGCCGGTGGCTGCTGCCAGTTTGGGCCAGGTTTACAAAGCGCAGTTGCACAGCGGCGAATGGGTGGCGGTGAAGGTGCAGCGACCCCATCTGCGAGAGCAGTTGAGCCTGGATCTGTACCTGATTCGCTGGGCCTCGACATGGCTGGGCCCCTGGCTGCCCTTGAACCTGGGCAGTACTTTGACGGCGGTGGTGGATGAGTTTGGCCGCAAGCTTTTTGAAGAGATCGACTACCTGCACGAAGGGCGAAACTGCGAGCGCTTCGCCGAATACTTCCGCGACGATCCGGATGTGTACGTGCCGCGCATCTTCTGGGCTTACAGCACCCGCCGGGTTCTGACCCTGGAGTGGATCGACGGCATCAAGCTGACGGATGTGGAGCGCATTCGAGCAGCCAACCTGGAGGTGAAACAATTGGTGCGTATCGGGGTGGTTGCTGCCCTCAAGCAATTGCTGGAATACGGCTTTTTCCACGCGGATCCCCACCCCGGTAACCTCTTTGCCCTCACCGATGGCCGTATGGCCTACATCGATTTCGGCATGATGGATCAGCTCACCGAGGAAATGAAGGAGTACTTGGTGGATGCTCTGGTTCACCTGGTGGATCACGACTACAACGCCCTGATCGATGACTTTATTCATCTGGGCTTTTTGCAGCCGGATGTCGGCCGCCAAGAGCTGATCCCCGCCTTGGAAAAGGTGCTGGCAGACGTGCTGACCCAAGAGGTGGTCAACTTTAACTTCAAAACGGCCACAGATCAGTTCTCCGACTTGATGTACCGCTACCCCTTTCAGGTGCCCTCCCACTTTGCTCTGGTGATCCGCTCTTTGGTGACCCAAGAGGGAGTAGCCCTCAGCCTCTATCCCCAGTTCCGCATCGTCGGTGTGGCCTATCCCTATGTGGCCAAGCGCCTGCTGACGGACGAATCGCCGCGTATTCGCCAACGGCTGCTGCAAGTGTTGATCAAAGACGGCAAGTTCCGCTGGAACCGCCTGGAGAACCTGATTCAAATTGCCCGCAGCGATGGGGGATTGGATTGGTTACCCACCGCCCAAACGGGTTTGCGCTACCTGATGTCGGAAGAGGCCCGCGATCTGCGTCGCCAGTTGGTGCTTTCCCTCACAGAAGATGATCGCCTTCACTTTGAGGAGCTGCAGCGTTTGTGGCAGTTGCTCAGCCCTGAACTTTCCCCGGCCTACCTCTGGCAGGCAACGCTGAGATCCCTACCCTCGACCGGCGATCTGCAACACACGCTTGCCGAGTTGAGGGATCAGGTGCAAGCCCATCTGGAACATCTCAGCCGCTGGCGGCTACCTCAACCTTGGTCGGATTTGCTGGCAGGAGTGGGACAGGAAAGGTAGAACGGAAGAAGATGACTCAAGTTTATTGTTATTGAGCTGGACAAAAGCGTGGCAGATCAGAAAGGTGACTTCATTGCGGGTGTAGTGACCGGCGCCGTGTTGGGAGGGATCATCGGCGGGGTGATCGGGTTTGTGCTTGCCCCTCGACTCAGCAAGGGATCCGCCGAAGGCCAACGCCGGGATCCGGATCGTCTCAACGGCACCTCGGTAGCCCCTGAACGACCGCGCCTCAGTGCTTCGGGTGAGTCGGCCATGTCCAGCGACTGGAGGAAGTGGGAAAATGAGGCAGAACGCATTGCTCAAGCCCGCCGCACTCTAGAGGCCAAGATTGCCGAGTTAAACGAGGCGATTCAGGCCATGCGCACGCAATTGCTCGTCAAGGAAACCTCTTCCAGGGCTGTTGAGGAAAAGCCTTGAGCAGGGGACCCCTGTCCATGCCAAACTAGAGGCGGCAGCGGCTTTCCTCTCTAGGTTCTGCCATCCTCTCTCGGCTGAGTTGCGATCCTGGGCCAGGTCTGCCTCTGGCGAAGGTGCTTCAGCTTAATGGATGTTGAGTTGATCGAGTTGTTTCCCTACTTTTCCCAACCATGATGCTCAGTCACTTGTTGTCTCCTCTCGCTTGGGTGGACGGCCTCTCCCTGGGGTTGGTCTACGGCACTGCCGCGTCTTTGCTGTTCCGCTCCCTTTACCAGTTCATCGTCATTTACAATGCTTTGCTCATCGTGCGGATTTTGCTGAGCTGGTTCCCGCAACTGAACTGGTCTAACCCCATCCTGTCGGTGCTCAGTCAACTCACCGATCCCTATCTCAACCTGTTCCGCGGCATCATTCCCCCCATTGGTGGCTTGGACTTTTCCCCCTGGTTGGCCTTCATTTTGCTCAGCTTTGCCATGCAGGTGGTGGGCCAGTTTGCCTAGCTGCTGTAGCACTGGATTCCTCCTGAGGGGCTCGGATCCCCTTAAGATTGGGAGTCACTTTTTCGTTGCCCGCCATGCAGATCCCCGGCGTTGCCCACTACTGGCTGCTGAATGCTCAGGTTCCCCTGTCGGTACTGAAGGAGGCGGTGCCAGGAGCTGTTCCCAACCGCGATAACCTGGTGTTGCTGGATCTGGAAATCGAAGGGGGGCAGATCCGCCAAATCCGGCTGGCAACAGGGATCCCGCCCCAGGGGATCCCCAGCGTGGATCTAAGGCGGGGCCAAGTGTGGCCGTGTTTTGTGGACATCCATACCCACCTGGACAAGGGACATGTGTGGCCGCGCACCCCCAATCCCGATGGTACCTTTGCCGGGGCGAGGCAGGCCGGCCAGGAAGATTGGGTGAAGATGAAGCAAGCCTATGACGGGGATCCAGAGCAGTTTCGGGAGGATCTCTACCGTCGCTTCAGCTTTGGTTTGCGCTGCAGCTATGCCCATGGATCCCAGGCAGTGCGCACCCATCTGGTCTGCGAGAACCCTCAAGTTATGGGGGCCAGCTGGGAGGTGTTTGTTCAGTTGCGCCGAGAGTGGGCGGGCAAGCTGGAACTCCAGGCGGTCACGCTTCTGAGCTTGGATACCTTTCTCACCCCTGCAGGGGAAAAGCTGGCGGACAAGGTGGCGGAAGTGGGCGGGATCCTGGGTGGGGTGGCGGCGATGGGGCCGGAACTGGATCGGCAATTGGATCGGGTGTTTGCCCTGGCCAAGGAGCGGGGCTTGGCTCTGGACTTTCATACGGATGAGACGGATGATCCGGGATCCCTCACGTTGAGACACGTGGCAGCGGCAGCCCTGCGCCATGAGTTTTCGGGACAGGTGGTGTGTGGCCATTGCTGTAGCCTGGCCGTGCAACCGCCGGAGGTGGCCCACAAGACTATGGCCTTGGTCAGAGAGGCGGGAATTGCCGTGGTCAGCCTGCCCATGTGTAACCTATATTTGCAAGCCCGTAACCCCGGCCATACCCCCCGCTGGCGAGGGGTGACGCTGCTGCACGAGCTGAAAGCCTTGGGCGTGCCGGTGATGATAGCCAGCGATAACTGTCGGGATCCCTTTTATGGCTTTGGGGATCACGATGGCTTGGAGGTGTTCCGGGAGGCCACCCGCATTTTGCACCTGGATACCCCCTATGGGGATTGGCCACAGGCGATTACCACCACCCCTGCCCGCATCATGGGCTTGACCGAGCGAGGGCCAATTGGGGTGGGTTTGCCGGCAGATCTGGTGCTGTTCAAGGGACGTGGCTTTGATGAGCTGCTTTCC
Source organism: Thermostichus sp. MS-CIW-40 (assembly GCF_054058315.1). Lineage (NCBI taxonomy): Bacteria > Bacillati > Cyanobacteriota > Cyanophyceae > Thermostichales > Thermostichaceae > Thermostichus > Thermostichus sp. MS-CIW-40. Next base: position 6,044 of record NZ_JBSSAC010000056.1, on the reverse strand, counting down.
CGTCCCCAGCATGACCGGGTGGTGTTGCGTCAGGGGCAGGCCATCGACACGACTCTGCCGGACTACAGCGAACTGGACGACTTGATGGAGAAGGTGGGGACAGCGCTCAGCTCCGAGAAGTAGAGCGGGGTCACAGTCGTTTCAAGTTAGATTAAGACACTTCCCAATTGCTCCTCTCTCCCTTTGCCTGGAGGTGGTGGTTGTGGCAGCGGCGCGGAACGCTGGGGCGGCACCGTGGAGCATGCCTCTAACCCCCAAAACCCTGAACTTTGCTGAATTTACTGAGCTTTAGGCGGTTTGGCAAAAGTCATTGAGAGGGATATAGTAGACCAAGTTTCCCCCTGATCCTTGAGTCCACCGCAACGGTTGCCGGGAAGTGAAGGGGGAAAGCGCTCGGGGGGTATTCCTCAGGGCTTTGCGGGATACCGCCTTCCTGCTCAGAGATAGGCAGGATGCGATCGCTTCTTTCCTGAACCATGTTCAGGAGAGTTCAGCGTGAATGTATCAGCTAGTGCACAATGCTAAGGAAAAAGTTTCATTCCCGCTTAAAAATGACTATGCGGATTGTCCTCGAACTCCAGGGTGCAGAACTTTAAGGTTCGGCAGTTTTCCGCTACCGTGCGCCTCACGCTCTCCGGTAAGCCTTCCGGTATTTCCGCGTCGATTTCCAGGGTAATTTTGACAGTGGCTCCTGGCAGATTGGTCAGGTGCCGGATGACCTCGTCGGCAAGGGTTGCAACATCTCTGTTGACCCGCAGGGGATCCATTTCCACCCTGCCGTAAAATCGCCTCGGCAACGCCGGCTGGGAAACTTGATTTCCTTGATTCGTAACTGGGGAATCCTCCTCGCCGGGGCCAGGAAGAGGCGGAGTGCTGTCTGGGAAGATGCAGGGCGCCTTTGGGGAAGGAACTTGAAGGGCTTCCAATTGACGGCGGGCAACCTCTGGCTTGACCAGCAGGCTGTTGGAACCGATGCTGGGCTTGACTATGGCTGCCACTTGCAAGCCGAGGTATTTGCCTTTGGACTCATCGAAGGCCTCTGCGTAGGCAAAGCTATCCTCCCAAGCAGTTGAGGCTACCCCGTCTTCTACAGCTCTTAGAAGAACGGATGGGTCTTTCAAGCGGGGTAGGTAGAGGTACTGGGCCAGGCATTCCCACAGTCGTTTGAGATCGATGTGATCAGCCTCGCGCCAGAGGAATCTATCCAGCGTATCCAGGCGGAGGGTGATGGCAGAGTAAGCGGTAACCAGATCCCCCTCGTGGACAGCTTTGCGGCTGGCTTGCAAAATGGGGGAATCTTGCCCCTGCAGTCGGCATTCTTTCCACTCTAGACTGCCTTGGGGATCAGGCTGGGCTGGGATCAGCAGCCATTGATAGGTTTCCCGCAGAGCAGCCTCAACAGCAGCCTCGGATTGGTGCAGCTTGGTATCGGCTTGGGCGGTTTGGAAGGCATCTAGGTTGAGGAGATCTTTGTCTTCCAGGATCCCTTTCCAAGCTAGGTATTGGGCGGTATTGCGTTCTAGGCTTTCCAGGCGGGTTTTGTCGGGCGCCAAAAACAGCAGCATGTTCCTGTAGTAGCGGGGGCCGCTGCCGCGACGCTGGAGGGCCTGCTCAGCCCAGACTCGCCCAGGGCTATCCTGGCTACCCCGGCTATGGGAATACTGAGGATGCAGGATCACCAGCCGCACGCCTAAAGTGGGATCGTCGGGAATATCGGCAGTGGAGTCGGGGGCAACGTGAACGGCGCTGAACTCACCGCGATTTCTGTCGGCTTTGAGGCGCCGGATGATCTCTTGGCAGAGGGTGTGGGGCTCGTCCCTCAACAGTTGCTCGGCTCGCTCCTGAGCAGTGCGGTTGACGTTGGGCTGGGTGGAAATCCAGTAGCGACTGCCATCTCCGTATAGGTAAGTTGCCTGGTCGGATAGCCGCCGCAGGGCATCGCCGAAGGTGATGGGGTGTTCTCCCGGTTGCACGCAGCCCAGCTTGATGCGGCGCTCCTCAATGCCGCGGTTGGCGGCCCGCAGGGTGGGGGCGGATCCCATGTAGATGGTGCGGGCAACCCGGCGACAGGCGGAATACCGGCCCAGGTTGGGGTGATCTCGGTCGAGAGTCAGGGGCAGGGAAGTGGGGCCATCCACGTCTTTGTCGATTACCGGCAGCCAGTTGTCGTCTAGGTAGCGGGTCAGCTCTGCTTGTACCTGTTGATCGTCCATGGGGATGTGGGCGGGCAGGATCATCAGGCTGCGGTCATTTCGCTCCCAGAGGGTGTGGATGACCCTGGCCATCAGCCGTAGCACACCGCGGGTGCGTTGAAACTTGTCGAGAGTAGACCAGTCGGAGTAAAGGCGGTCAAACAGCTCTGGGTGAATGGGATAAGCAGCCTTGAGGCGGCGTTCGTAGTCACTTTCTTTGCACTCGCTGGGAAATTCCTGGCTTTGGCTGCGATAGAGATCCATGAACGCTTTCACCACGGCATCCCGCTGCACAAATAGCTCGGGATTGGTGAGGGGCTGAAACAGGCGGCGGCGGACAATTTCAAAGCTTTCTTCAGCGCTCGCGGGCCGCCAAGGGGATTCCACCCGGCCAATGGCATTTCTCAGGCGAACCAGAGCTTCTTTGCCCCGCTCCCCGCCAATTTCGATATCCGAAGAAGGAAGGCTCACCACCAGCAGTGTATCTTTTGCGTTCTTGGCCGATTCGCTCAGGGTTTGGGCAAAGGTAAACTGGGTGTCGAAACTGCCGCCGGCTAGGTCAGGGCTGTCGTGGAGTTGGCGAGCATAGGCCACCCACTCATCGATTAGGATCAGGCAAGGGGCATAGCGGTTGAACAAGACTTTAAGCGCATCGCCGGGGTTGGTGGAAGTTGCGTCGGCCTGCTGCACCCGCGCATAGCCTTCGGCACCTCCCAGTTGCCAGGCCAACTCCCCCCAAAGGGTGCGGATCAGGGGGCGGTTTTGCTGGGCGTGCTCAGGCTTGTAGGAGGGAATGCCGCTGGGCTGGAGCTTGTTCCCCACCAGGACGGCTATCCTGACGTTTTGAGGTGGTCTCTGCAGGCCGACGGCTTGGAGAAGAGACTCTGTGCCGGGTAGGGGGCCCTCACCCCTAGCCCCTCTTCCAAAGAGGTGGTAGAGGGCAAGCATGGCGTGGGTTTTGCCGCCGCCAAAGTTGGTCTGCAACTCTATCACGGGATCCCCCCCTTGGCCGCTGAGGCGCTTCAGGGCATTGGTGAGCAGTTGTTGCAATCCCTCGGTAAGGTAGGTGCGGCGGTAGAACTCGACGGGATCCCGGTACTCATCCGAACCTTCGCCCAGGTAGACTTCCCAAAGATCGGCGGCAAATTCGGCTTGTTGGAAGCGACCTGAAGCCACATCGGGGTGGGGAGTGGCAACCTCGCGCCAGGGCTTGAGGCCAGCCTGGGGCTGACCTTCTGTAGGGGATCCCATAGCGCGACGGCTTTCCCGCTTGGCCTGTTCTTCGAAGCGCAGTCGCAGTAGCTCTTGTTTTTGTTTTTCAACTTCGGCAGCTTGGGGGGCAGCAATGGCGCTCAGCAGTCGGGCAACGCTATCGAGGGCGCGATAGGCATCGTCAAAACCAAAAGTGCAGGTGTGGGCCCAGGTGTTGCGGGTATTGCGCAGCTCGCTGACTAGGGTGCGCTCCGCTTGTCCCAGAGTTTGCCTGAAGACGGTGTTCCACTGCTCCCACATGAGAGTCAGCAGCGCCAAAACATCTTCCTCCAGGATCTGCTCAGGACTTTTGAATTTGGGAGAGCGCTCGGGCAGGTTGTCGGCGACAACTGTCAGCCACTTCTCTCCATGGAAGGCTTGCATCTCCCGCACGACAAAAGGATAAAGCCCCTGCCGCAGAAGGTTGAGGGCGCGTCCAACTCGTTCGTGGTTGCTGATAGCCATAAGTGATTGAATGAAATTGAAGTTAGGGGGTGGGTCGATTATTTCCAGATTAAAGTGAGATCCACAACAAAGCCAGGGAGAACCGGATCCCCAGACAAGCTAGTAGGCCGCTCCAAAACTTGCACCAGCTGACCTGGGCGGTAGACGTAAACCCGCTGGCTTTCTGGATCGATCAGCCAGCCCAGTTGGGATCCGTTGTCTAGGTACTCCTGCAGCTTGGCCTGAAGGATAGCCAGCTCGTCAGTGGGGGACTTCAGTTCCAGCACAAAGTCGGGGCAAAGAGGAGCAAAGCGACGACGCTGCTCCGGGGTAAGCTGCTGCCAGCGCTCTTTGGCAATCCAAGCGGCATCGGGAGAGCGGATGGCCCCATTGGGCAGGGCAAAGCCCGCGGAAGAGTCAAAGACAAAACCTAAGTTCTTGCCTCGATTCCACTGCCACAGTTGGCCCAGCAGGTCGGCGTTGCGGAATCCACTTTCGCTGCCTGCAGGGGCCATGGCGATCAGTTCTCCTTGGGCGGTGCGTTCCAGGCGCAGCTCAGGATTCTGCCGACAAAGCTGCTCGAAAACTTCATCGGTTAAATTCACAGCCGGCTGCAGGTTGAGGGCAATCATGAGCTCATCCTGGTGGGCAGTTTTAGAGCGTGGGGAGCACTATTCCCAGATTAAGGTGAGATCCACCACAAAGCCAGGGAGAACGGGATCCCCAGACAAGCTGGTAGGTCGCTCCAAAACTTGCACCGGCTGACCTGTGCGATAGACATAGACCTTCCCGCTTTCCGGGTCAATTAACCAGCCCAGTTGGGATCCGTTGTCCAGGTACTCCTGCAGCTTGGCCTGAAGGATAGCCAGCTCGTCAGTAGGAGACTTTAGTTCCAGCACAAAGTCAGGGCAAAGAGGAGCAAAGCGACGGCGCTGCTCTGGGGTAAGCTGCTGCCAGCGCTCTTTGGCAATCCAAGCGGCATCGGGAGAGCGGATGGCCCCATTCGGCAGGGCAAAACCTGCAGAGGAGTCAAAGGCTACACCAAGCTGGGTTTGCCGGTTCCACTGCCAGAGCTGGGCGCTGAGGCTCAAGTTTTGACGGCTGCTTTCGCTGCCTGCAGGAGCCATGGCGATCAGTTCTCCTTGGGCGGTGCGTTCCAGGCGCAGCTCAGGATTTTGCCGGCAAAGCTGTTCGAAAACTTCATCGGTTAAATTCAAAGCCGGTTGCAGGTTGAGGGCAAGCATCATCTTCTTTGGGCAAAACTCTCAGAGTACGTGGCCTATGGCTCGTATTAATTCCCTAAGATGGAGCGTATTTTTTGGCGAAGGGCACGAAGGGCTGGACTTCTACCCAGATCTCGACTTTGGGCCAAGACTTCTGGCACCCACTCTAAAATCGGTAGCTGAGGAAAGGTTGGGCTGGTGGCAGAAGCCTGATATTGGCCGGATTGCAGGATGTAGATGGTTAGCTGGTTGCCTTGATAAACCCAAAGTTCGGGCACTCCTAGGCGGGTGTAAGCCTCAATCTGGGTTTTGGAAGTAACATCCACTTCGATGGCCAGATCCGGAGGCGGGTCAACAGATAGATCCAGCCGATCTTTGCCAATCACGGCCTGGTGATTTTGGATATAGAAGCATTCATCAGGTTCGATCCCGTAGTTCATTGCTTGCTGTTTGAAGGTAGCTGACCCAAAACATTCGCAGTCAACTTCCAGTTCCTCTAGCAAGATTTTGACAATGTCTCCAATGATGGATTTTTCTCGCTCATGCTTGGGTGAGGGCATTCTGATTTCCAATATCCCATCGCTGTAGGCAATGCGGCTGGCTCGCTTTTCGCCCAGCTCATCTAGGATGGCTTCAAAGTCTAACCAATTCAGATTGTGAATCAGCAGGCGCTGGCCGGGTGGGATGGTGAGTTGTCGAAGCTGGAGGGTGACCATCGTCTGGTTGGGTGTAAGGATAGAAATCTGTAAACTACCCGGCTGCGACCGCTAAGCGGTACGGAGCGGGCTTTCAGTAGCCCTGAGCCTGCTCTGCCCTACCAGAGAACAAAACAGGCCCGGACCTCTAGGCTGGTTTACGACAGCCCCCAAGAGCGCAATCACATTCGCACCATTCAAATCCGCATCCCCTTCCCATCCACAATGCCCACACTTGA
>NZ_JBSSAC010000055.1:0-15432 GCF_054058315.1 Thermostichus sp. MS-CIW-40 | reverse complement strand
AGAGCTGGGCTGAGGGCGATTGCAGTGAATCCCAACGGCAGCAGTCAAAACTGCTCTCGGTGTGGTCAAAGAGTACCGAAAGCGATTCAAGACAGATGGCATTCTTGTTCCCATTGTGGGCTAGAACTAGGACGCGACCACCATGCGGCCATCAACATCAAGCACAGGGCGGTGGGGCATCCCGTTCTTTTCGCGTCAGCGGGACGTAGTCCTCAAGCGCAGGAAACGTCCTTTTCGCGTTAGCGGCGCGGAGCGCTTTGCGTCAGCATGAGTGTGGGAGTATGTCACGCTGAAGAAATCTACAGGGATCCAGTTGGGGACATGTCGAATCCTGCTGCTGTCCAGGACTTGTCTGCCAGCCTGAAGATCGGCCAGGTGGCTCTAGCAGCCGGCTTGCCTGTACGCACGGTGCGTTACTACGAGTCGATTGGCCTGCTGAAGCCAACGGTGGAACGAGCGGAGTCCAGCTATCGATTGTTCGACCCTTCGGTTTTGGTTCGTCTGGCCTTTATCCGCCGCTGCCAGAGCCTGGGCCTGAGCTTGGAGGAAATTCGCCACATCCTGGACATCCACGACCGAGGGGAGCAGCCTTGCCCAGAAATTCGCCAGCACCTGCAAGACAAGCTGCAAGAGATCGAACGGCGAATTGCCGATCTGCAAGCGCTGAAAAGCCAAATTCAAGGTCTGCTCTCCGATTGGCAAATCCCCCCTGCAGCTGCTGATGAAAAAGAGGTGATCTGCCCGATTTTGCAAAAACCAGAGGCCAGGGGCGGCAAGGGCAACAGCCGTTACTCCACCGTTACCGACTTAGCCAAGTTGCGCGGCTGATCCACATCGGCTCCGCGGCGCAAAGCCATGGCGTAGGCGAACAACTGCAGGGGGATCACGTTCAGAACCGCCGACAACAGGGGTGTCGTGCTGGGCACCTCGATGATGTGGTCGGCTTTCTCCCGCACCTGGGTGTCTTCGGGGTTGATGAGGGCGATCACCCGTCCCCCCCGCGCCCGCACCTGTTCGATGTTGGAGAGCATTTTTTCGTAGACGGGATCCCGGGTGGCAATGCACACCACCGGCACCCGCTCGTCGATGAGGGCGATAGGGCCATGCTTCATCTCCCCTGCCGGGTAGCCTTCGGCGTGGATATAGCTCACCTCTTTCATCTTCAAAGCTCCTTCCAGGGCAATCGGGGCGTTAACCCAGCGGCCCAGATAGAGCATGTTGGCAACATGATGGTACTGCTCCGCCAGTTGGTCGTAGAGGGCGGCGTCCTTCAGCAGCAGGCTGATCTTGCCCGGCAGCTCGATCAAGGCTTGCAGGTGGGTTTGGATCTGGGCCGGGCTGAGGATCCCTTTGGCTTGGGCCAGTTGCAGGGCCAGCAAATACCCCGCCACCAACATGCCGGTAAACACTTTGGTGGAAGCCACGGCAATCTCCGGACCGGCATGGATGTAGAGAACCCCGGCATCCGCCAGACGGCTGGCCTGGGATCCGATGGTGTTGACAATCGCCAGGGTCGGGATCCCTTGGGTGCGGGCCTCGCTCATGGCTGCCAGCGTATCGACGGTTTCTCCCGACTGGGTTAAGGCCAGCAACAGGTGGTTGGGGCGCAACACCGGCTGGCGGTAGCGAAACTCAGAGGCGTAATCCACCTCTACAGGGGTACGGGCCAAGCTCTCGATGAAGTACTTGAGCACCCAGCAGGCGTGCCAGGCAGTACCACAGGCTACAGCGTGGATGTGCTCAATGTGGGCCAGTTGTGCTTCAGAAAGCGCTAGCCCCTCCAGTGTCACCCGGCCCTGTTCCAGATCCACCCGCCCCCGTAGCGTATCGGTGGTGGTGCGGGGCTGCTCAAAGATCTCCTTTTGCATGAAGTGCTTGTAGCCTCCCTTGGCGGCTGAGACGGGATCCCAGGCCACGGTGATGCTGGATTTGCGCAGCTCCTCGCCGGTAATGCGCAAGTAGCGCACTTGAGACTCCGTGAGAACCGCCATTTCCCCATCTTCTAAGAACACCACCTTGCGGGTATGGCGGACAATGGCAGGCAGATCGGAGGCGACGAAGTTTTCTCCTTCTCCCTCTCCCACCACCACGGCTCCGGCATTGCCCAAACGGGCTGCGATCAGCCGATCCGGCGCCTCCCGATCCAGAGCCACTACGGCGTTTCCTCCCCGCAGTTGCCCCATGACCTGGCCAAAGGCCGCCTCAAAGGAGCCCAGCTCTTCTGTATAGAGGCCGAGCAGTTGGGCGATCACTTCCGTATCGGTTTGGGAGCGAAATGGGATCCCCCGCTCCAAGAGGCGCTCCTTCAGCTCCAGGTAGTTTTCCACAATGCCGTTTTGGATCACCACAATGCGCCCGCGCTCGTCGCACTGGGGGTGGGCATTTTCTTCGGTCACGCCGCCGTGGGTGGCCCAGCGGGTATGTCCGATCCCTACCTTGGCCGTGGGCATGTTGGCCGTCAGCTTCACCAGCAGGTTGTGCAGCTTGCCGGTAGCGCGGACAACTCTCAATCCTTCTTCGGGATCCACTGTGGCAATGCCGGCAGAATCATAGCCCCGATACTCCAAGGTGCGCAGGCCCTCCAACAGGATGGGGGCAGCCCACTGAAAACCCACGTAGCCGACAATGCCACACATTCCTCACACCTCAACCTCAGTCGCATCAGCGTTGCGTAGCAATACAGGCAACACCTTATCCGCAAAGCCTACCCCAGGTTGGGGATCCCTTCAACGGCTTTGGCCGACGTTGTTCACCTCAGCGGGTTGCCAATTTATGGGGAAGTCTGCGGCTGCCATCCTTGGGATCCAGAGACAATCCCCTGGGCAAAAGAGACGGGCGCAAAATGGAACTGATAACCTTCGGCCACCGCGGGCTGGATCCCATCTTCTCTGGGCACACTGGAGACCAGTCGGCTCAGCCCCAACACCAACTCTCGAATGCCGCGGCGAAACTGGGGATCCCCGGTCAGCTCGTCGATGTCGGCGGTAATTTTTTGCATATTCTGAAAGGTGATGCGGGCGGAATCGAGGGTTTGGCGCAGAGTAGCTAAAGTGCCCGGATCGTTGAGGCTGGCGGCAATCTGCTGCAGATCTTCGGTAGCTTGGGCCACGTTCTCCGCAGCCGCTCGCACCTCGGCCAGGATCTGGCGCACATCGGCCTGGAGTTGTGGATCGGTAACCAGCGGGCGCACCGCGCTGGACATGGCCTGGAGATCGGCGCTCACCTGCTGGATGTTCTCCAGGGCGGCGTTAAGGGAAGTGCGGTTTTGATCCACCAGGGCGGTGAATTGATCGGCAGCCGCTTGAAAACTGCGGGCAGTTCCCCCCACAGCTCCAGCCGCGTCTTGGATGGCTGTGGCAGCGGTCATGAATTGCGACAAGTCCAGATCTTCGGTGCGCAGGGCAGCTACTCGCTCTTCTACGGTTTCTGAAAGACTGGCTACGCTATTGGCGACGCGGGTGATCCCTTCTAGGGTGGCGTTAAGGGTGTCGAAGAGCTCATCGTCGTTGACCCGTGTGAGCAGCTGATCCAGCCGGATCAATAACTGGCCAAAATCCACTCCAGGTTTGCCCTCCACCACATCCCCATCGCAGATGATTTGACTGCTGTCGCAATCCGCTGCCAGAGGGGATCCCGTTGCCGCCTGACCCCTCCCCTGGGGCAGGATATCCATCACCGTTTCCCCCACCAACCCCGTCTGTTTGGTAAGAAACAGGGAATCGCGGGGGATGACTAGGGGCTGATCAATGGTCACCTGTACTTCTACTTGGCTGGGTTGAGGCACAATCCGCTCCACTCGACCTATGGTTACCCCCCGCAGCCGCACACTGGATCCCTCGGCCAGCCCGGCCACGTTGGTATAGGTGACGGTAAATTGAAAGCCGCGACTGCCGAAGCGCAGGTTGTAGATCCACAAAAACAGGCCGGCAAAGCCCAGCGCCCCCGCCAGGATCAACAGGCCCACTGCCCCTTCTCGTACTGCTCGCGAACGCATCACCTCACACCTGCCCCGCCACTTGAATCGGCCCTTCTACGCTACCGCTGAAAAACTGCCGCACAAAGGGGTTATCGCACGTTTCAATCTGCTGCACGGATCCCTCCCACTGCACCCGCCCCTGAGCCAACAGGACAATGCGGTCGGTGGCGCGGTAAATGGTGCTGTGCTGGTGGGTCACCACAATGTAGCTCTCACAGGCTTTTTTCACCTGCTGCAGCTCCCGGATGAGATCTTCAATTACCGTGGAGGCAATGGGATCCAAGCCCGCTGTGGGCTCGTCGTACAGCAGCAATTGGGGCTCATCCTGGGGCAGAGAAGGATCCTCCATAATGGCGCGGGCGAAGCTGGCCCGTTTGCGCATCCCCCCCGAGAGTTCTTCTGGCAGGTTGTGCTCTTTGCCCGCCAGTCCCACCGCCTCCAGCTTGGCGGCCACCAATTCCTGAATACGGGAGCGGGGCAACTGCGAGTGCTCGTAGAGCAAAAACCCCACGTTTTCTTCCACCGTCAGGGAGTCGAAGAGGGCGGCCTGCTGAAACACCATCCCTACTCGCAAAGGGGGAGTTGCATGATGGGCTTGAATCTCCGGGAGCGGGATCCCGCACCAGAGCACTTCTCCAGCGTCTGGCTCCGTTAAGCCGGCGATGATGCGCAGCAGCGTCGATTTCCCGGTGCCCGAAGGCCCCACCAGGCCCAGGGCCTCACCCCGGTACACCTTCAGATCCACGTGGTCAAGCACCACCGTCGAGCCGAAGCGCTTGGAAACTTGGCGCAGCTCCACCAAGGGGGCAGTGCTCTGCACTGCTGGCATGCTCAGAAGCTCCGCCCTCGCCAAAGGCTGGAGCCTATTTTCGGACACCTGCTGCTCCTTTGGGCTGTCTATGCTGCTTCTGAAGCACTTGACCAATGATTTCAAGCAAAACTGGGGGCTCAGGATGCTTCCCTCCTTGAGTCGGCTTCACTGCTAGTTTAGGAGTCGGCAGGGGCCAAGGCAATGAAGCACCCACAGCCCTATCAAGGCAGATCAGGGATCCCTGGCGATAGGCCCAAGCCGTACCTCTCGTCTCCATTCTCTCTGCTCTGGGGCTCAGGGGCGAGGTCTTCCTCAAGGGCAGCCACCCAACCGGAGGGGACGATCTCCATCTCGTCTGTAACCCCTGCTCTTTTCTCTTCCCTCTTCTCTCCGTCAGCCAGCTCCGGCTGTTCATCCTGCTCCGAATGGAGTTTCACGCGCCGCGAGAAGCCCCAGACAAATAGGGGGATCACAGCCACCATCATCCCCCACTCTGGGATCTCGATTTGGGGGAAAAACACTTCCAACAACATGGTGCTCCCCACCAGGGCAATGATGGCAAAAGCGGCATCTTCCAGGTGAGAGAACTCATCCAACCAACGCAAAAACAGAGAAGCCATGTAGCGCATCAGGGTAATGCCGAGAATGCCGCCGAGGATGATTACCCAAGCCTTGCGGGAGACACCCACCGAAGCAGCGATACTGTCGAAAGAAAAGACCAGATCCGTCAGTTCCACCATCACCAGGGTCTGCCAAAAATTGGCGTGGCGGGTGATGTCCTGTTCTGGGCCTTCTTCCTCGCCCCGAAAGTGCTGCCAGGCCAGCCAGAGCAGGTAGCAGGCTCCCAAAAACTGTGCGGGTGGATACTCCACCAACCAAACTGCCGCGAAGACAATGGCAATGCGAAAGCTGTAAGCGCCGATGATGCCCCAGCGCAAGGCCCGATTCTGCTGCTGGGGGGTGGGCAGATGCTTCACCAGAGCCGCCAGGGCAACGGCGTTGTCCGCAGAGAGGGCGGCCTCCAAAAACACCAAAGCCACTACCAAGAAAATATCTGTCCAGGTGAAGGACTGAGTCATCCCTTGCGCCAGGGTCAAGGTCGCTCCCATCGCATCTGTTGCATTTTTGACAAGTGTTGCATCAATTAGCATATTCGCGCGTTTTGTCCGCCCCAGTCAGTCCAACACAGCAGTTAACCAGCGTAGGAACCCTCCCCATCTTCGGATAAAGGTACCCCAGAAAAAGGCATGAACCCAGTTAGGTGACCAGAGGCAACACCCTCAAACTCCCGAAGGATGGGAAAGAGAAAGCCCAAGCCTAAACTATGGCCTGAGTATAGCCTGTTTGGCTCAGGATCTATTTACAATTCTTAACCTTCCGAAATCTGTCGATTCCCTGTTGGATCTCTAGTGGGGCCGCATGAACTCAATCGAGCTGCCAGCCGTTGTCCGCAACGCAGGATCTGGCCTGCCAGAATCGCCGCCCCAAAACCGTTATCAATGTTCACCACTCCCACCCCCGCTGCGCAGGAGTTGAGCATAGTGAGCAGGGCAGCCAAGCCCTGGAAGCTGGCCCCGTAGCCAATGCTGGTGGGCACAGCGATCACCGGACAATCCGCCAGACCCGCCACCACACTGGCCAAGGCCCCCTCCATGCCCGCCACCACGATCAGCACGTCCGCTTGCAGGGCCGCCCGGTTGTGCAGCAGCCGATGGATCCCGGCCACCCCCACATCCCAGAGGCGCTTCACCTGAAACCCAGAAAGCTCGAGCGTGAGGGCGGCTTCTTCTGCCACCGGTAAGTCGGCAGTGCCGGCGGAGATCACGCTGACCTGTCCAGGATGGCTGACCACCTGCCGGGACGGGATCCAACACAAGCGGGCCAACTCGGAATACTGGGCCTGGGGCAAGCGGCTGCGGATCTCGGCATACACCTGGGCTTCGATGCGGGTGGCCAAGGCCAGGGATCCCCGCTGGTGGAGTTGCTCCAGGATCTGGGCAATCTGATCTGGGGTCTTGCCCGGCCCCCACACGGCTTCGGGAAAGCCCGTGCGCAAGGGACGGTGGTGATCCACATGGGCGAAATCTCCCACCGGCTCGAAGGGCAGAAAGCGATAGGCCTGCAGAGCTTGCTCTGGGGTGAGCTTCCCTTGGGCCACCGCCCGAAACAGATCCTGCAGCGCTGTCGTGGAAGGGGGGTTCATGGAAGGTGAGTTCAATCTGCAACACTCGGCTTGGATCTTGCCTGGATCTACTGGGCCAAAGACCCGCGCGGGAAAAACAACACCGGATGCCAACTTTGCCGCAAAATCTCGCCGGTGAGGCTGCGAACCGACCACTCCCAGAAGCTGCCCACGTGGGGGGAGGCAGTGGCGATGGCCGTCATGTCTTCATCGGCAGCAGTAGCTAGGATCTCTTTGAGAGGGGATCCCACCCGCACCAGGGCCCGCAACTGTACCGGTTTCACCCGCTCGACCAGCGGTTCAATCACCTGAGCCAAGTCGGCTTCGGCCTTGCGTTGGAGCACCTCCACCGGAGTTCCTTGGTTGCGGCGGGCGCTGGGATCCACCACGTAGAGCAGGGTAAGCGTCTGGCACTGGGAAGTACCGGGCAGCAGGTGGCCGAGATGGTTCAGCAACTGCTGACGCGGCTGCTCAAAGTCAAAGGGCACCAAGAGGCAGCGAAACAGGTGGCGGCTGCGCAAGCGCAATTCTTCCAGGGTAAAGGTAGCCAGCAGCTGGGGGCGCATCACCAGTAGGGGGATTTTCAGCTTCGGCAACAGCGCCATGGTGGTGCTGCCGAACAATTTTTCGGCGAGCAGATTGTGGGTGCCCATGCCTGTGATTAACAGATCGCAGCCGTAGGCTTGGATCCCTTTTAAGATCGCCTCTGCCGGCTTGCCCACCTGCACCAGAGCCTTGACTTCCAACCCCGCCGGGATCGGGTTCAGCAGCTTCTGCAACTGGGTCTGCTCTGCCTGGACTTCGGGGGTAATGTCGTCGGGAATGCCGATGTCGTCATCCTGCCAATCCAGACTGCGCACGAAGGTGACGCGCTCGATGCCATTGCTGTGCAGATCTTCTAGACACTTGCCAAAACGCTGCAGGCCATCTCGGCGGTCGGTGGCAATTAACACGTTTTTAAACATATCGTTTTGAGCATTAGGAGAGAGGGTAGCCGGCTCAAGAGCAACGCTTTGGCCCGCAGCGATCCTAAGCTAACACCTTGCGGGGTTGTTCCCAAGGCAGCAGCTCCGGATCCCTCTTCGGCATCGGTTGCTCAGCGGTTGGGATCCGCCAGGTTGCGAAACTGGGTGTACTGGCTTTCGAACAGCAGGCGCACGGTACCGGTGGGGCCGTTGCGATGTTTGGCAATGATGACCTCGGCAATGCCGCGATCGCTGGTGTTGGGATCGTAGTATTCCGGGCGATAGATCATCATCACCAGATCGGCATCCTGCTCGATGCTGTTGTGAACCAGCAGACCGTTGGCCACGAAGTTGTGGTGGCGGGGCATTTCGACGTCGTAAACCGGCTGAGGCTCCCCCGGCTCGCTGATGAACACCACCGGATCCCAGATCAGCCCCTCCTGCACTACCACCGCCACCTCTTCCTCCAATTGCAGCTCGTCGAGGGTTTTCCAGCCGTCTGGGGTCAAGAAGGGATGGTTGCCGGTGGCGCGAATGGAAAAGTTGAGGCGGGTCTTCAGAACACAGGTGGGCTGCCGACCACTGCAAAACACCTTCACAGGCTGTTGGGGCACCAAGCGCCCGCGCCCGTTCAAGCTGAGCAGGCGGGGCAGTTCCGCCGAAGCCGGCAGGGCCGCCAGTTGATCCAGCCGCCAGATCTTGCCGCGATCCGCATCCATCACCTGCGTATCCCCGGCCAGACAGCCCGATTCCCGCAGATCCGCCAGCTGTGGACGTTTGTCGGAGCGAGACTCGACAGCTCGACTGAGCTGAGAAAGCACCAGCACCGGCACCATCAGCTCTTTGGCCATGGCCTTGAGGCCACGGGTAATGCGCGACAGCTCCTGCACCCGGTTGTCAGCAGCGGATCCCTGCATCAGTTGTAGGTAGTCGATCAACACCATCCCCAACGTTCCCCCCTGTTCCGCCTGCAAACGCCGCGCTTTGGAGCGAATTTCTGTAACGGTACAGTCGGGGGTATCGTCGATGAACAGGGGCAATTGCGACAAAAAACCAATGGCTTGGCCCAGGCGCTGCCACTCGTGTTCGCTAATGCGCCCAGAACGCAGGCGGCTGCTGTCGATGCGGGCTTCGCTGGCCAAAAGCCGCTGCACCAGTTGCTCCCGAGACATTTCCAGGCTAAAGATAGCGACCGGCTGCTTGGCATAGGCAGCCACATTTTGGGCAATGTTGAGGGCCAGGCTGGTTTTCCCCATCGAAGGCCGACCGGCCAGGATCAACAAATCGGATCGCTGCAAGCCCTGGGTCAGGTTATCCAGGTCGATGAATTTGGTCGGGATCCCCGGAAGCTGTGCCCCGCTTTGGAACTTCTCTTCCAAGTCCGAGAAGATATTGACCAAAACCTCAGAAGCCGGGATGAGGCTACGCTGCACTCGCTCTTGGGTGAGGCCAAACACTTGCTGCTCGGCTTGATCCATTACTTGAGACAGGGGTTGGCTGGTATCGTAGGCCAAACGAGCCAAGGTATTGCTCACCTGGATCAACTGGCGGCGCATGTATTTATCCATCACCAGGCGGGCATACTGGTCGATGTTGACGCTGCTGACGGTTTGCTCCAGCAGACGACGGATCGCCCCTGTTCCCCCCACCCGCTCCAGAAGATGATGATCCGCCAACCAAGCAGACACAGTCATCAGGTCGGTGGGCTGCCCTTGGCTGTGCAGTTGGAGAGCAGCCCGGTAAATCTCTTGGTGGGCAGAGATGTAGAACATCTCTGGACGCAGAAACTCCGCGACCCGCACCAACGCATCCGGATCGAGGAGGATGCCCCCCAGGATTTCCTCCTCGGCTTCTATGTTCTGGGGAGGAAGCCGATCCCCACCCGTTAAGTCGTAATCGCTGATCACCACAAGCCAGGAGTAGGAAAATCAACCCAGCCCTAGGGCAACCGGCCTCTCAGCCAGTCAGCTCCAATCGTCAGGCGGGTCAAGCTCTAGGCTGAGCATACCCGCTTGTTGCCCAAGGCAAAAACCCTACTCACCCCGGGATCCCTCACGGGAACTCAGGGATCCTCGAAGGTGAGTCCTCATTCGGGAGTAACCTGAATGCGCAGCGTAGCGGTAACTTCGGGGTGTAGCTTCACCTGCACGGGATAAACCCCGGTTTTTTTGATTTCCTCGTTGAGGAGAATGTTGCGGCGGTCGATATCTAGACCGCTGGTAGCCAGCACCACCTCAGCAATATCGCTGGTGGTCACCTGCCCAAATAGGAGGTCGTGTTCTCCCACTTTCTTACGGATGACAAAGCGACCGATGGTCTCCAGAGCAGTCTTGTAGTTTTCCGCCCGTTGTTTTTCTGCCAGTTTACGAGCCGCTTCCTGCTCCAGACGCATCTGCTGCTCTTTCAATATGCCAGGGGTAACCCGCACCGCCATCTGCCGTGGGAAGAGGTAGTTGCGAGCATAGCCGGGCTTGACGTTGACAATCTCTCCGGGCTTGCCCAGCCCTGGGATCGCCTGGCGCAGCACAACCTGCATGTTACGTTTCGACATTGGGAAGACACTTCTTTTCTCGACAGCCCTCCATTCTAGAGGCTCAGCAGGTTCATCGTCAGCCCAGAGTGCCATAGCCACCAGCCCGTCGGCATAGGGGATCCCTTCTCAGAGCTTATTCCCGATTGGCAGGTCTCTAGAGTCCTCTTCCAGCTCTGAACCTTGGCGGGAAGATGAAGAAGCCACCTTTCCAAACTCAAAAGGCGGAAGTTCTCTGTTTTGGGAGATACCCAATCCAGGATAGGGAGTGGCTGACACCAAAGGGGATCCCTTGAGGGGTTTGCAACATTTGGCGGATATCCCCAGAGATAACCTGGGCTTAACCTCGTTTTAACTAAAAACAACTGGCCTTTACGTTATAGTAGCTGCGCGGACTGGCGAAGTCTTCAATGGAGCGTTCCCGAGGGAACCCTGCGTGCTCAAAGGGATCCCTGGGATGTTGCGATCGGTTGAAGGCTTGTTGAGGATCGCAGGGTTAGCTTGAGGGTTGCCTCCAAGCTTCCAGGCGGTAGTGGCATACCCAGCCCGACGAGTTTTGATTGGGTTGGGTAAGGTTCTCGAGTGAAGTAGCCTTTTTTAGATCTGGGCTAGGATTTTATCTTCATCTGGGAGAGGAGATCTGTATGGTGACGTTGCACCCCTTGGAGCGTCGTTCTTTCCTGAAGTTTCTATCTGCCACTGTTGCCGGCTTTGCGGCCAGTCAGACGAATTGGCAGCGAGTGTTTGCTCAGCAGACCATCACCATCAATGGCGCTGGGGCGACCTTCCCGGCCCCCATCTATCAAACTTGGGCCCAAGAGTTTGGCAAGAAAAACCCTAACATCCAGGTCAACTATCAGTCTGTAGGAAGCGGTGCGGGTCGTCGGCAGTTTGTAGCCCGCACGGTCGATTTCGGTGCCAGTGACAGCGTGCCCCGTCCTGAAGAGATCAACCAAATTGAGAATAACGCAAAGTCAGATCCAAGCGCGTCGTGCTGGACTGGGTGATGACAGGCCTGACCTTTGCTTCCAGCATTTTTGCGATTGTTGTGCTCGCTTCCATCCTTTACTATGTTTTCGTCAATGGCATTGAGCGCTTCAATTGGCAGACCTTAACCCAGCTTCCTCCTCCTCCTGGCGATCAGGTAGGTGGCTTTGGCAACGCAGTGCTGGGGACGATCATTGTGGTATCGATTGCCATCTTGATCTCCTTCCCAATTGGCTTGTTTGCTGCGATTTACCTTTCGGAGTTTGGACAGAACAGCTCAACAGCCTCGGCTTTGCGCTTCGTCATCAAGGTTCTGACCGGGGTTCCCTCCATCATTTCCGGGGTGTTTGCCTATGGGGTGCTTGTGCTCTCCACTAAGACCTTTTCTGCCCTGGCGGGTGGGGTAGCTCTATCGGTGCTGACTTTGCCGATCATCATCCTCTCCTGCGAGGAGGCTCTGCGCTTGGTGCCGGCGGATACTCGGGCTGCTGCCTATGCTCTGGGCGCTTCCCGGGTGCAGACCGTGTTTCGAGTTGTCTTGCCGGCTGCCTTGCCGGTGATCCTAACGGGGGTGACTTTGGCCATTGCCCGAGCAGCAGGGGAAACAGCGCCTCTAATCTTCACCGCTCTGTTCAGTTTCCTATGGCCCGATGGTTTGCTGAAGCCAGTAGCTTCGCTGGCGGTGCTGATCTACAACTTTGCCATTGTTCCCTTCGAGAACCAGCAGAAAATTGCTTGGGGAGGAGCCTTGGCTTTGGTGATTCTGGTTTTGATCACCACGATCAGTTTCCGGCTGCTGCTGAGTCGTCGTCAGGAAACCATTACTATCTGATCTGGTTCTTCTGAGATTTTTGCCTCACTATTCTTCGATTTTGAGTTTGGGTTCTGAAGCAACGTCTACCTCTGGTATTCCTATGCGCCCTCCATTTCCCGGCACTCCTGATTCCTCTAAGAAGTCTGCCAAGTTAACTGTTGAGCTGGAAACGCAAGCAGTCAGTGTTTACTACGGCTCTCATTTGGCGGTGAAGCAGGTTTCTCTGAAGATTCCCAAGAATCACATCACTGCTTTTATTGGCCCTTCGGGCTGCGGCAAGAGTACTTTGCTGCGCTGCTTTAACCGCATGAACGATCTGATCCCGGGAGCGAGAGTAGAGGGATCCGTAATTTTTCACGGGAAAAACATCTACGATCCCGATGTAGATCCTGCTGAAGTGCGGCGGCGAGTTGGCCTGGTGTTCCAAAAGCCCAACCCCTTCCCGAAGTCCATCTACGACAACATTGCCTTTGGGCCACGGATCAACGGCTACCAAGGAGACTTGGATGAGCTGGTAGAGCGCGCATTGCGTCAGGCCGTCCTCTGGGACGAGGTGAAAGACAAGTTGAAGACGAGCGGCCTCTCCCTTTCGGGGGGACAGCAGCAGCGCCTCTGCATTGCCCGCACCTTGGCCATCCAACCAGAGGTGATCCTGATGGACGAGCCCTGTGCCTCGTTGGATCCAATCTCCACGTTGCGCATTGAGGAGTTGCTCAAGGAACTGGGCCGTCGCTACACGATCATTATCGTTACCCACAACATGCAGCAGGCAGCGCGGGTCTCCGACTTTACCGCCTTCTTCAACACTGAAGTCGACGAAGAGGGGGTTCGCTACGGACGGTTGGTGGAGTTTAACCGCACTGAGAAAATCTTCAACGCTCCCGCCCATCGGGAAACGGAAGAGTACGTGAGCGGACGGTTCGGCTAATCTGCTGTTGGCGATCCCTCAATTCTGGTCAGTTGGGATCCCGCTCGCCTATTCTAATGGGCGGGAAGATCTATGCAAGGTGAGGCACCGGCGAGATGGCCAAGCGGGTGCGTCTGGATAGCTGGTTGGTGGAGCGCGGATATTTTTCCTCACGCCAGCAAGCGCAACGCTCCATTTTGGCAGGAGAAGTCTTTCTAAATGGGGTGCGGGCGGAAAAGCCTGGAACCTGGGTGAGCGGGGATCCAGCGGTGCAAGTCCAGTCTGGGCCTGCTTTTGTCTCACGGGGGGGAGAAAAGCTACAGGGGGCGCTGCAAACTTTTCCTGTTCAGGTGCAGGGTCGTATTTGTTTGGATGCGGGCATTTCCACAGGAGGTTTTACAGACTGCTTGTTGAAACGGGGAGCCCAGCGGGTCTACGGAGTGGATGTGGGCTATGGGCAACTGGCCTGGTCTCTGCGAACCGACCCACGGGTCATCCTCAAGGAACGAACCAATCTGCGCTACCTGCAGCCTGTCGATCTCTACGGAACGGAGGTGCCTACTCCAAGCTGGCCAGATCTGGCAGTGGTGGATCTCTCTTTTATTTCCCTAACCAAGGTGTTGGATCCTCTCTGGAACCTGTTGCGCCCGCCGCGGGAAGCTTTGTTGCTGGTAAAGCCTCAGTTTGAGGCGGGCCGGGATCAGGTGGGCAAAAAGGGGGTGGTACGGGATCCGGTTGTCCATGCCCGCGTGCTGGAGACGGTGATGCGCTCGGCCGTGGCCCAGGGTTGGCAGGTGCAAGGCTACACGTGGTCGCCCATTACCGGCTCTGCCGGCAATATCGAGTACTGGCTCTGGCTGGCCGAAGGAGAAGGGATCCCTCTCCCCAGCGGCAGTGCGCTACAACAGATGAGCGAGCAGGCAAGAGCGACCCTACACGGGTAGCTTGTCGATTTTGTCAATAGGTTGATGTGCTGGGTTGGGGGAGATGAGCCAAAAAATTGAAGAATTGTTTCAGGAAGGGATTCGGCGCTATGAATCCGGGGAAGCGGCCAAGACGTTAATTCCCTCTTTTGAGTCGATCTGTAAGGGATCCCCAAAGGCGGCGGCGGCTTGGACGTGCTTGTCCTGGCTCTACCTTCTGGAGGGGCAGGCGGAAAAAGCTCTGAAGGCCGCCCAGACTGCTGTGAAGTTGGATCCGGTGGATGCCCAGCCCCGTGTGAATCTGACCCTAGCCATGCTGGAGCTGAAAAAAACCGGGGTACGCCAGCAGGTGGAGGCCATTAAGCAAATCTTGGCACGGGATCCCGAGCAGATTGAGGGTGTCAAATCCAACCTGCAAGAGGGAGGGAACCGCCGTCCTGCTTGGCCCCACTTGAGCAAGATTTACAACTGGCTCTTTGAAGAAGATTAAGTGACCCTATTCCTTGTTTTGCAACAAGACTTTAGGAAAATCTAGAGCTTTTTATTTTAATCTACAACTCTTAGCGATGTTCTCATGGAGTTGGTGCTAAACTTCTTGTACCCAATAGCAATATGGGATCCATTTATCGATAGGGGTTAGCTCTCGTCGCTTCTCTTCCCCGGCCTCAGTTGATTGATGAGATTGAACTCCGGGCTGGCGCGAGATGCTTAGCTCGGCGGTGGCTGCACTTCATTATATTGCAGTGGATATTGCAGTGGTGTTGCACTGCCGCCGCTTCCATAGCCACTGAATCGAGTCCCGTTTTCCAACCTCACTTTTTTGACCCCTTTGACTGCAGATGGGAGGAACTTTAAGATGAACCGTCAGACCGTTTGGGTTAAGAGCGATACCCGAAACCACCAAGGCTATTTCATTCCCCAGTGTGAGTATACTTTGGTCGAGGCCGACCAAAACGGCTGGGCGCTGATCTGTGCGGACAATGCCCGCTGCTATTATGTGGATCCCGAACAACTCTGGTTTGAGGCGGGATGAGAACTGTTGCTGCCTATTCAGGGCTGCTTGACTTCGAGGGAGTTCTGTAGAAACGCGGGCTCCCCATCATACATCCTCCCCATGCCGTTGGGCAGGGGTTTTTTCATGGGATGAGGATTGGCCCGTCATGCCTGTACACAGAACGGGCTTTAGGCTGGTACCTTGGGGCTTCTTCGACCGCAACCCGACAATCAATCTAGCGGAGCCGGCGTAAACTACCCGGCTCCGACCGCTAAGCGGTACGGAGCGGGCTTTCAGTAGCCCTGAGCCTGCTCTGCTCTACCAGAGAACAAAACAGGCCCGA
>NZ_JBSSAC010000054.1:0-15499 GCF_054058315.1 Thermostichus sp. MS-CIW-40 | reverse complement strand
CGGTCACGGACGGCCTGGATGTGCTCTCCACTCCAAGAGCGTCCGTTGCTAGCGGTGGCGATATCCCGCCTGCCCAAGTCAACTCCGATTACCTTTGGAGTCTTGCCAGTCGGGGGAGTATCCAGCTCAACAGCGATGTTGATGTAGTAGTCCCCTTGCTTGGTCTTAGACAGGGTTGCGCTTGTTGGCTTCTGGCCTCGCAGAAGCGCTATCTGGTAGCCACCGATCTTGAGCTTGAGCCAGACTCGCCCGCTTATCAGGGTCACACCAACAGTCTGTTCAGACTCTCGGTACCTAAAAGTACGCGCATCCAAGGTCAGGCTAGTGGGGCGGAACTTGTGGACTTGCTTCACCGCTTTGGCGTTGCTAATCACACGGCGGAGCGCTTGACAGACGTGATTAGCCTTCAGCCCCGTAGCCGCTCTTACCGGTCGATAGACCAAGTGGTGCAGTTTGGCGGTATTCCAGCACTTCTCGCGCTTGGCGGTATCCAAGATCTGGTTACAAGCGTCAGCAAATCTCTGCAAGGTGCGGTCAATCTCTTGACGCAACTCTACAGGGACTATCAGCTTGCAACGTACCGATATAGTCTGGCTCATGGGCCTATCGTAGCTCATCCAGACTTTGACCAGCAAACCTATATAGAGGAGGACTTTCCTCCCGACACCAAGCCTGCGGCTATGGTGCGGGCCTCCAGCCCGAAAATTCGGTGACTGTCTATCAAGTAAAGCCCCGCCTACTGATGTTCGAAGACGTTACTGAAGCCCAACAGATCCAGCTCTACCAAAGTAGGCAAATGTTGGAAACACTGCTGCGCCAACTCCCAGCGTTCTTCCCGCCGTAACATCTCCGCCAACTTGTGGCGCACCGGGATCAAATAGCGAACATCGTTGGCGGCATATTCCAGCTGTTCGGCGGATAGCGCGTGGACGGCCCCCCAGTCGGAGCTTTGGGCAGCTTTGTTGAGTTCGACCCCGCACAGCTCGCTCACCACATCTTTGAGGCTGTGTTTGCTGGTGTAGGTGCGGGCCAGTTTGCTGGCAATTTTGGTGCAAAAGACGGGCCACGCCCGGATCCCCAGGTGATAGCGCAGCATCGCCAGGTCAAAGCGGGCGTAGTGGAAGATCTTCTCAATGCTTGGAGCCATCAGCAGCTGCGCCAAAAAGGGGGCCTGCTTTACCCCGCGGCTCAGCCGCAACAGCACCACCTCACCGGCGGAGTTGGCGATTTGCACCACGCAAAGCCTGTCCCGCTGCGGGATCAACCCCATCGTCTCCGTATCCACGGCCAAGTGGGGTTCCCCGGCCAGGGCCTTTGCCATTGCAGGGGTGAGATCTTCGTCACAGAGCTGAAAAGGTTGCAGGCCCACTCAGGATCTCTCAAAAGGGTGTTTTGGCTGCATAACCAAGCGGCGAAGGCCAGGCAACTACCAGCTAGACTTGACCACACCTGGCAGTAAGCCTCGGTGGGCCATTTCCCGCAGGCTGTTGCGACAGAGGCCGAAATCGCGGAAGTAACCCCGGGGACGCCCGGTTTTCCAGCAGCGGTTGCGCAGGCGTGTGGGCGAGCTGGCCCGAGGGAGTTTTTGCAGTTGGGCGTGCAGCTCCATGCGGGTGGCCTGGTCGATGTTGGGATCGGCCATGGCCGCTTTCAGTTGTTGGCGCTTCTCCCGATACTTCTCGACCAAGCGTTGGCGCTTTTTCTCCCGCTCGATCATGCTCTTTTTAGCCACGGCTCACTGTTTCCCCAGATTTTTCAGCTTTACTAGGATAACGAGGAGCAGCGGCCCCAAGCAAGGGGATCCCAGGCCCGCCCACGGCCATCCTCGCCAATGTTCATCCCTCTTTTCCGCTCTCCGTAGGATCCCTGAGGCCAGCCCCTCGGCTTGGGGGCAACCTACCTCTATAGGCGAGGTTGGTGTTGGGTGATGGCCATTTCCAGAGTGATCCCGTTTATCGCCACCAAGTTTAGGGTTTCCCCAGAGCAGATTGAGGCCACGCGCGTGATTCTCCACAAGCCGCCGGCTCTGTTGGCAGTGCTGAAGTCGGCCTCTCCACTGCCCAAAGAGGTTTTGCAGGATCCCAGTTTGGCATATATCTATCCTGCCGCCTTCATTCAATGGTCGAAGTGCATGCATGGCTTGGCGGATTGGGACACTGGGCCGGCACTGAGCTACGCCGATTATGTGGCGCAACTGAAGCTGGCCTTCATGCCGACGGATATTGCCCTGAGCGGCCATTAGGGATCCCTTGGGTTGGCCATCCCATTTCGGAAGATGCGCCGGGCAGCCTCGCGGACAAACTCTTTGAGCCAACCGGATTTTTGGGTATTTTGCACCTGGGCTTTGACCACCGCCTGCATCCCCCCTTCGCCCCAGCTTTGGTTGTGCTGGAAGTACTCAATGAAGCTCTTGCCGGCAATGCGGGTGAGATAGCCGGCGCTGGCCGCCTGAATGGGGGCTGTCGCCAGAAAACCGACGACGCTTACCTCGGCAACGGTGGCCAAGATCCCCGTGGTCAGTTGGATCGCTCCTTCCACCAAGCCCAAGCCGGCTAAGGTTTTGGCCAGAGACAAGGCCAGCTCCCGCCCCTGCTGCAGATCCATCTTGCAGCCGTAAAGGGATCCCAGTTCCACCACCATCTGGGCGTTTATGGCGGCAATGGCCAGCAGATCCACCGCCGGGATGGGGTTGGCGAACACCACTCCTGTAACAATCCACTGAAAGCGATCGATCACCTCCTCCGCCTGCCGGCGCAGTTGGGCTTGGAGAATCCGTTTGGCCTCTTCCCCCAACTGTTGCGATTGCAGCAGAGCATTGTCCAAGGCCAGGGATCCACCTTCGGCATAGAGCACTGCCTGCACGCGATCCCGCACCGCCGCCACCTCCGGCTCCGGTCGCCAGGTTTGGGATCCCACCCGCACAGGGGCTGGAGCAGCGGCAGCTATCAACACATCCTGAGGTGGGATCAGGGGATGAACCCGCTCCCGCAGGCGTTGCAAGAGGATCTGCCGTTCTTCTGAGGTGTAGCGATCCGCTTTGTTCAGGATCAGCAAGGCCCGCTTGCCCAGGGCGATCAACCGGCGCAAGGGATCCACCTCTGACTGGCGCAGATCCCCATCCACCACCACCAGCAGCAGATCGGCAGCTTGGGCTTGGGCTTGCGCCTCCTGTTCCCGCATCACCCCTGCCGGGCCGATCTCCAAAATGCCGGGGCAATCCAGGATCTGCACCGGCTGCGGGATCCCAGGCAAGTTCCAATCGTAACAAGCCACCGCCTGGGTGGTGCCCAGAGTGGCCGCCACCGCCCCCGCCCGCCGCCCCAGCAGCGCGTTGACCAAAGAAGTCTTGCCCGCCGACCCGGTGCCGAAGACCACCACCTTCAGCTGGGGCTGGGCCAATTGTTTGGCCAGTAGGGCCGACCGTTCTGCCAGCGCTGCCCGCGCCACTTCATCCTGGATTTGCGCTAGCTGCGCCTCCAGTTGAGCCAAGTTCTGTTGCGCCGCTTTCCGCTTTTCCAAAGCCGTCTCCGGCAAGGCAAGGGGTTGGGTAATTTCCCTCCTGCTGGGGGCGGGTTGGCGAAACAGAAACAAGTAGTAGATGGCAGCGGCCAAAAACACCAGCAGCAGCAGCACCAGCACCCCAATCAACAGCCCCCCCAAAATCGGGTGGTAGCGGGTGGCGTAGTACAGATCGAGAAACGATTGGATCAGCCAGACGATCAGCCCGGTGAACGAGGCCAACAGCGCCAACAGCAGCAGCAAGCGCAGGTAAGGGAGCGACCGCATAGGGATCCAACAAGGCCACAACCGTTCGCGTCAGCGGGACGGAGTCCTTTTGACTCTACCCGCGGCTGAGCATATCCGGCTACCTAGATGTCGCCCTCTGGCTGCAGGGGCAGGGCTTCTCTATCCGACTCTTCCTTTTCACACCGAGATTCCCCCTCGATGACCTGAATGGCCTGCGGATCCCCGTCAACTTTCACTTGCAGATGGCGCAACTGCCATGCCGAGCCGGCCATGCCCCGCTCCGATTCCACCACCACATCGCCGGTGCGCTGGGCCCCTGTAATCAAAAAGAACAGACACACCCAACCGGCTTCCTCATCTTCCTGAAAGCTCAGCCGCGAGGGCCATCCCGGCCTCAGGGGCTCTCCCAAACGTTCCACCACCACGGCATTTTGTTCGAGCTGCTCCACCGCCAACTGGTAGGTGCGATAGGCACCCGAAGTGCGGATCCCATTCCAGATCAGGATCCCTGCCCCCGCCAGCCCCAGGCCCAACACCGCCAGCAGGCCCAAACAGCCGCAGCCACAGCAGCCCAGAGGGACAGCACAGCCGACTGTTTGTGGAGTTTCCGACACGGCCAATCGCCACTACAGAATGCCCCCACACTAACACAAAGCTGGTGCTCATCCTCTATGCCTGCGTTGCCGACAAGGTACAGACAAAAAGCCAAGCAACCCTACGCCATTTGTCGGTGACGAACATCGCTTCTCAGTTCCGTATTGCCACAGATATCTGTTACGGCCTCAAACAACAGCTCGAAAAATCATGGGATCAGCACCTCTTTGGCAAGTTCAAGCAACTCACTGTTGAGTCTAATTTTGTACTGCAGTGAGGATGGGATCCCTACGTATCCAATTGTTGGCTCTGCTCCCACTTCGATTGGAAAGGCTTGTGACACAAAGATTTCAAGCTTTTCGCCTACACGGAATCCGGATGGCTCAGAAGGTCAATGGATACCTGGAAAGCCCTATTTCCTGAACATTGGGAAAGATGACAAAGCGCGCATATCGAATCCGCTATTTGGCGGAGTCAATATCAGAGGGATTTGTCGAGAATAAGAGCAGCAAAAGGTCTCCATCCAATCGCCTAAACCTATGGATGAAGCGACAACCATAACCGTGCAGCAGATCATTCAAACCGCCATGATGACCGGCTTGCTCACCGCTGCTCAGGAACACGAACTTAACGTAAGGCTATTTCGAGAGGAGTGCTCCGAAGCCGACCTCTTCCTGCTGCGCCGTCTACACCGCTGCCTACGCCAGGGATCCATCCGCCAGATCCCGGCCCTGAACAACACTGTAGCGGTTGGCCGCTTTGGCCCGCCCCTGCGCCTGGTACCGGACAGAGCCGAGACAACTCAGTCCCAGCCGACTGGGTTAAGCCTGGCGAGGGATCCCAAGATCGGGTAGTCAAGCAATTACAAGCAATTAGTGACGAGGGGGCAGAGGTAAGGCCGAGGGTTGGGCAACGGTCAAATCAGGGAAAGGGGGAGCTGAGGTTTTGCTTTCCCCGTCGTGCAGCAACACATATAAAGCAAACACACATAAAGCAAGGGATCACCAACGACGTCAACGGCAAGGCAATCTCGAATGAGCTACGGACTTCTACAGCACTTCCCTTTGCCTCTCTTCATCGCTGGAGCCCTTCCGAGTTCAGCCGCTTAGCTGAGCTTTTGAATGGGAGCAATACGGGGATCCAAGATTTTCTGTTGACCGATAGCGGGAAACCTCACCGCAATCGTGACCCGTTCACCACTGCCGAACACATGGGTAATCTGGCCTTGTCCGAATTGGGGATGTTGCAAACGATCTCCAATCGCCCACTGTTCTGAACGGCTTTGACGGCGATTGGGCCTGGCCTTGGGTGCATCTGAAAGGGACAGTCCACTGCCGTGGGAGAGCTGTCGAGAAACGGCTCCGCGTCTGTCGAATTCGATTAACTCTTGGGGCAGTTCACTTAAAAATACCGAAGGAATAGCTGGTTCGCGGTTGCCGTAGAGCCGCCTTTCCTTAGCATGGCTAATGAACAACTGCTCACGAGCACGGGTAATGCCCACATAGCAAAGGCGTCGTTCTTCTTCCAAGGCAGCGGGATCTTCCAAAGCCCGGAAATTGGGAAACAGACCCTGCTCTACCCCCACCAAGAACACAACAGGAAACTCCAAACCTTTGGAAGAGTGCAACGTCATCAACAAAACTTTTTCAGCACCTTCCTGAAGGTTATCTAAGTCGGAAGCCAAAGACACATTGCTCAAAAAAGCCTCAAGGCTGGGATCCTCCTGTTCTTCCTCGAATTGGCGAGCGGCATTGTAAAGTTCCATCACGTTGGCTACTCTTTCTTCGGCTTCGTCTGTACCCTGCGCCTTGAGATCCTCCAAATAACCGGAATCCCGCAGCAGCCCTTCGATAAGGGTGGCGGCTGAGGTTTGAGAAGCCTGTCGATGCCAGTGCTGAATCAACTGAGCAAACTGAATGACAGGCCTAGCCAAACGACCCACCAAGCTACTTACAGAGGTTCCGTCGCTGAGAATTGCCCACAAAGGCACGTTGAGAGCCGCCGCCGCTTCGGTCAGCTTGTCCAGGGTGGATTTGCCAATGCCACGGCGCGGCACGTTAATAATTCGCAGCAGGCTAAAGGAGTCGGCAGGGTTAGCCACAACCCGTAAATAGGCTAGGACATCCTTAATTTCTTTGCGGTCGTAAAATCGCAGTCCGCCCACCACGGTGTAAGGGATCCCCCACCGCAGCAAGACCTCTTCAAAAGGACGGGATTGAGCGTTGGTGCGGTAGAGAATGGCAAAATCTCCCCAGGAAAAAGCATTGGCATTTTGGCTGTGTAACCGCCGGATGGTATTGACGACAAACTCGGCCTCTGCAATCTCATCATCCGCCTGATGAAGGAAAATCGGATTTCCTTGCTGACGGGTTGGCCTGAGAACTTTATCAATGCGCTCTGTATTTTTCTCGATGAGAGCGTTAGCTGCCTGCAGAATGGTAGCTGTAGAGCGATAGTTCTCCTCCAGCTTGATCATGGTGCGGGTATCATCATCCGGGAGACCATCTCCAAAGGTCTCTTGAAACTCCAGCAAAATGGTAAAATCTGCCCCGCGAAACCGATAGATGCTTTGATCGGCATCTCCCACCACAAAGATCGATCGGTTTCTCCAATCCAACCGAGATCTGCAGGTCTCGCCGTTGGTGGCCAACAGACGAATCAACTCATACTGAGTGCGGTTGGTGTCTTGGTATTCATCCACCAAAATGTGTCGAAATCGTTGGTGCCAGTAAGCCAACACCTGCTCGTTTTGTCGAAAAAGCTGCACTGGTATCCAAATCAAGTTATCAAAGTCCAGAGCATTGTTGGCTGCCAGTTGGTCTTCATAGATTTCGTAAACTTGGGCGATGGTACGGCCACGGAAGTTGGGTTGATTGCGCTCCAGGTCGGCAGGAGTCCAGCCTTGGTTTTTGGCATTGCTAATGGCGTAGCGTACCGACCTTGGGTCAAACTTGCGCTCATCCAAGTTCAGTTGCTTGGTTACAATCTCCTTCACCAGGGATTGGGCA
This sequence comes from Thermostichus sp. MS-CIW-40, assembly GCF_054058315.1. Lineage (NCBI taxonomy): Bacteria > Bacillati > Cyanobacteriota > Cyanophyceae > Thermostichales > Thermostichaceae > Thermostichus > Thermostichus sp. MS-CIW-40. Next base: position 8,150 of record NZ_JBSSAC010000054.1, on the reverse strand, counting down.
TCTGATTCATCGAAGATCGAGAAGTTGCGAGTCCACTTTCGCCCCTTGGGATCCTGATATTTTTCAATATCTATGCGCAGGATCTGGGCAAATAAGCTGTGGAACGTGCCAATCCAAAGAGGCTTAATCCAGCGGTGGTAAACAGCAGATTTTAGTCGCGTTGCCTGGGCCGGCTCCAATTGCTCCAGCGGGATCCCAAATTGTTCTTGAGCTTCTTGTTCGGCAAAGAGCTGCTCAATGCGCTCTTTCATCTCACGGGCGGCCTTGTTGGTGAAGGTCACGGCCAAAATTTCTCCTGGATCCACCCGATAGTGGCGAACCAGGTAGGCAATGCGGTGGGTGAGGGCGCGTGTCTTGCCGGAACCTGCCCCGGCAACCACCAGCAACGGGCCACAAAAATGTTGCACCGCTTGCCGTTGAGAAGGGTTGAGGGCATCCAGCAAAGAGGCGTGAGTCATGGCCAGCAAACCAGAAACTGCCTTCCATTATGGGCACCAACCCAATGGGGATGAGAAGCCCAGAGGGCATTTTGGAGCACCAAAGATGAAGATCGGTTAAGATTTGGCCGGCCCGCTCCAGAGCTCCCCGCCATGAACCGAGTGCTGTCCTGCTGCTGTGCCCCGGCTAACCGCTGCTGGCTTTGCGTTCAAAAGAGACTTGTGGCTTTGGGGTTTGCCACCCTTGCCCTGCTTTCTCAAGGTGCGTTCGATCCCGCCCAAGCTGGCAACTGCCCCAGCAACGGCAACCCCAAAACATCTCTTGACCTCAAGGTGGAAAGCGTTTCTGGGGATCGGCTTGACCTAAGTCGGTATGAGGGCATTCAAGCGTTGATCTTGACCAACAGCCAAACCCGCTCGCAATCGGAAGCCCTCTCCAAAAGTTTGGCCCTGGAGTTCGGGCGAAACCCCCGACTGCGACAGATTGTGCTGGTGGATGGCAGGGGGCTGCTGTTGGTGCGAAATTTGGTTTTGCAGGTCATCCGAGAGAGCGTGCCGACGGATCCTCGTTTGGTTTCTCCATTTGTGTACGTCTCTGTCGATTTTGAGGGAGAAACCATCCAGAAGCTGCAAGAAATAGCCGCTGCAACCTTGCCTGGGATCAATTTTCGCCGCCAGGCTGTTTTGTTGCTGTTGGACGGCCAGGGAACTCTTCTGAGCGGATTTGCCGACTTGGAGCAATCCAACCTCAGCATTCGCCGGTGCATTCGCACCCTCATGGGATAGTCCCACTTCCCTTTCACACCGGCAACGCCTCTCCTCTGCTGCTCTGGCCCAAGCCATTAAACTGGTCATACCGGTCATGTTGAAGCTTTGAGTCAACCGGTCGAACGACGGCTCTCTGTTCGCGGGATCCCATGCGCCGCCAGCTCAAAATCTTGAACCAAATCCTCGATTACAAGCTTGCCGACTTGCGGCTGTTTGGCCGAGCCGAGCTGAAGGGGCCTGTTCTCAACGTGCTGCTGGAACGGCTGCCGGGCGATGTGGTGGATACCCTGCAGGTGATGGAGGTGGTGCGCAGTGCGGTGGAAGCCTCTCTGCTGCAAGGGTTGCGCAAGGTCAACGTTTACCTTTGGTGCCGCGGACAAACTGAAGAAGCGCCGGAGTGGAGCGAAAGCTTTGCTGTAGAGCCATTGGTCTTGGCCCACCCCAAGGAGCTCCGAAGCCTTGCTTTCAACTATCGACAAGACTATCCCGGCATGCGGGTGCTGTTTTTCTGCCTGGGCCTTTGTCTGGGCGGCTTTTACCTGTTGGGGGGCTGGGAGCAGACAGGTTGGATCGATTGGATCCCCGTAGGACTGGCCTTCGCCTTGGGGGTGATCTTCCCCTGGCTCAAACGCTCCCTCAGCCAGTTTGTACACCCTCTATTTCTCCGCCTTGGCCTGGGCTTGGGCTTGGTCTTATTGGGCCTGGCAGTGGCGCTGATCTGGCGGCAGGGCTGGAGCGTTGCCTATGGGATCCTCGGCCTCCTGGCCATCCTCCTGTTGGGTCTGGGAGCCTAGTTCTCAACCGGCAGTGGTGCCGCTGAAGACGTGTAGGGCAGGGCCGGTCATCCACACGTGCTGTGTGCTCGGATCCCAGCGAATTTCCAGATTTCCTCCCGGCAGTTCTACTGTAGCTTGCGATTCTGCGCGCTCCTCCAAAACAGCAGCCACCAAAACAGCACAGGCACCCGTCCCACAGGCCAGCGTTGCCCCTGCTCCCCGCTCCCAAACCCGCAAGCGCAAACGAGTCGGGCTGAGCACCTGCACAAATTCGGTGTTGGTGCGCTCAGGAAAGGCCGGATGATGCTCAAACAGGGGGCCCACAGCTGCCAAGTCCAGCTCCTCCAGGGATCCCTCTTCTTCCAGGAAGACCACACAATGGGGGTTGCCCATGCTCACCGCCGTCACCCGCCACTCTCGCCCGGCCACTGCAAGCGGCTGCCGAATGACCTTCTCATCCGGTTCGACCAAGGTGGTGGGGATCTGCTTGGCCAAAAGGCGAGGGATCCCCATGTCCACTGTGACCAGCCCATCTGCCCGCACCTGCGGCACGATTCGCCCCGCCAAGGTGTGGATCTGGTAGGCGCCATCCCGACCTGGGATCCCCAAGTCCTGCAGAAAGCGGGCCAAACAGCGGATCCCATTGCCGCACATCTCCGCCTCGGAACCGTCGCTGTTGAAGAGGCGCATGCTGAAATCTGCCCCCTCCTGCCCCGGCAGCAGGAAGATAACCCCATCGGCTCCTACCCCAAAGCGGCGATTGCAAAGGGCGACGGCCTCTTCCGGGCTCAAGCAGGGTTGAGACTGCCGGCGGTTGTCCACCAAGATAAAATCGTTCCCCAACCCCTGGTACTTGTGAAAGGAGAGACGGGGGGTCAACCGAGCAGACATTTACCCAGATATCCCAACGACAGGCCTTAATCCTCGTGCATCTCGTAGGGATCCTGCAAGTCCTTGGAAGGGGGGCCAAAGGCCGTGTAGATGGCAAACGCAGTGATGCAGATGGTAACTGCCGCAATCGCCACAATCAGGGAAAAGGTGGGCTCCATATCGTTGTCTTTGATCCTGAGAGTATTCGACTACAGTATTACACAAGTTTACAATTCATTGCCCAAGACAAAAAGGTTCGGCCAGATTCTGATAGCGTGATTTTAAAAGGCGGCTGCTTTGGCGGTGCTGAGCACCAGGGATCCGCCTTCGAGCCTGCTATCTTCGACTTCGTCAACGTGTTCGGTTTCTAAGCGAGAACCTATGGCCATTCGTACCAAACTGGGCGATCTGCTGCGTCCCCTCAACTCGGAATACGGCAAAGTGGCTCCCGGCTGGGGCACCACGCCCCTGATGGCGGTCTTCATGGCCCTATTTGCCGTCTTCCTGTTGATCATCCTGCAGATCTACAACAAGTCGCTGCTTTTGGAAGACATCAACGTTTCTTGGGAGAGCCTCAGCTTCTGAGTTCCCCAGCCCTACTCTGGAGAAAATCCCCGTCCCGCCAGACGGTTGCAAGCGGGATCAAGGCAGCTCCTCTTCTCCTCCGAGCCGATGCCTTCAGGGTGCTGGCTCCAGGCACAGCAGGGATCCATTCGGGGCGTCCGTCAACAAGTAAAGGAGTCCATCCGGCCCCTGCCGCACATCGCGAATGCGGCCCACCGCCCCCTCTAAGAGACGCTCTTCTGCCACCACGCGCTCTCCATCCAGTACCAGACGGGCCAAGTGTTGCCCGGCCAGCGCCCCCACAAACAGGTTGCCCCGCCATTCGGGGAAAGCCTCCCCTGTGTAGAAAGTCATGCCGGAAGGGGCAATTGAGGGTGTCCAGTGCAGCAGAGGGGAAGCCAAGCCGGGAGCTGCCGCCAGTCCTTGGCCGATAGGTTCCCCCGTATATTCTCGACCGTGGGTGATCAAGGGCCAGCCGTAGTTGACGCCGGGGGCCAAGATGTTGATCTCGTCTCCACCCTGGGGCCCATGCTCGTTGGACCAAATCGCTCCCGTCTCGGGGTGGCGGGCTATTCCCTGAATGTTGCGGTTGCCGTAGGTAAAAATTGCCGGCAAAGCCCCTGCTTGGCCGACAAATGGGTTATCCGCCGGGATCCCGCCCGCATCCGTAATGCGCAACACTTTACCGGCAGAATCCCCCAAATCTTGGGCTCGATCCCGTTCTCCCCGGTCTCCGGTGCTGATGTAGAGGAATCCTTCTTCGTCAAAGACCAAACGGGAGCCAAAGTGCTGCCGGGCAGGGGTTTTGCGCTCCATATCAAAAATCACTTCCAGATCCTGTAGGCCCCCTTCCCCCAGACGGGCTCGCGCCACCCGCGTGCCTCCCCCACCGGGCCCAGGCGCTGCATAAGACAGATAAATCCAGCCGTTCTCTGCATGGTTGGGGTGCAAGGCGATGTCCAGCAGGCCCCCCTGCCCCTGGGCAAACACCTCGGGCACACCGGCTATGGGCTGGGGATCCAACCCCTGGTCGGTAACCCGGCGCAGCCGCCCTGGGCGTTCGGTAACCAAGAGAGTTCCATCCGGCAAAAAGGCCATCCCCCAAGGGTGCTCCAAACCCTGGGCCAAAGTAACCACCCGAAACGCTTGCTCCGTTCTGGCCCTGGGCAAGGCTTGGGCATGATCCCCCCGTTGCAGGGCCATCACCATCTCCGGGCTGACCGGGTAGGCCGCCACGACAGCGGGGACGGACACCCCCCCGAAAAGCAGCAGTGAGGAGAGAAGCTTGATCGCCGGGATCCTCATGGCCATTGCCGCCTCGTTTTCGCGATGGATTCTGGGGTCTGAGCTAGTCGATTATTACCGCTGCTCTTCTGGAGATGGGTACCGATGAGGGTAAAACCCACTGCGGACCAGAGTGGGCAACCCCCTGTCCCCTCCCGGCCATAGGCTAGCCTTGAGAGCAGCAATCTGTCTCCAAAGCATGCTGGAACCTGGCGAGATCTTGGGACTCGATCCCGCGGGCGCGAACGGCCAATCCCCCGCCCGCCCGCCCCAAAGGCCAACCTGCGGATCCCTGCAGCAGCTCCAGCCCCACTCCAGAGGGATCCACCTCATCTGTGCCCAGGGCCGCTGGTCTATGCAGGTGCTCACCCCCCGTCTGTTTCGGCTGCGCTTTAGCCCCAGCGGAGCGTTTTTGCCCCGTCGTTCTTGGGATGTTGCCCTAGCCGACGAAGAGTGGCCGCCGACTTCCTTTCAACTGCAGGAAAGCCCTGCCCAAGTCCACCTGTCCACCTCGCTGGTGCAAGTCCGCATCGACCGGGATCCCATCCGGTTTAGTTTTCAAGACTCTCAAGGGCAAGAGTTTTGCGCCGATGTCTCCTCTGGGCTTACCTGGGGATCCGATAGCATCCGCCTGGTCAAACACCTCCACCCTGCCGAGCACATCTATGGCCTAGGGGAACGGGCGGGGCTACTCAACAAACGGGGTCGGCGCTACAGCCACTGGACTCGCGACTGCTGGAACTACGACGCCCACAGCGACAATCTCTACCAGGCCATTCCCTTCGCCCTGTTTCTTCGCCCCAACCTCTGCTACGGGCTCTTCCTGCACTGCACCCACTGGAGCCAGTTCGACCTGGGCCAGATCGATCCCGAGCAGTGGGCCATCGAGGTGCGCGCCCCCGAGCTGGATTACTACCTGATCTACGGCCCCACCCCGGCCTTGGTGCTCGAGACCTACACCCAACTCACTGGGCGGCCTCCCCTTCCTCCCCTCTGGGCCTTGGGCTACCAACAGTGCCGCTGGAGCTACGCCAGCGCCGCCCAGGTTCAAACCGTTGCGCAGCAATTTCGCCAGCGGCAGATCCCCTGCGACGTCATTTACTTGGATATCGACTACATGCGCGGCTACCGCGTCTTCACCTGGGATCCCCGCCGCTTCCCCGAACCGGCCCGGCTCATGGCCCAACTCCACGAGGCTGGCTTCCGGGTGGTAGCCATTGTGGATCCCGGCGTCAAGTTCGAGCCCGAAGCCGACTACGCCGTCTTCGACGAGGGCTTGGCCCAGGATTTCTTTATCCGCCGCGCCGACGGCCACCTCTTCCATGGCTACGTTTGGCCAGGCAAAGTCCTCTTTCCCGACTTCTTGCGCCCCGGAGTGCGGCAGTGGTGGGGATCCTGGCAACGGGTTCTCACCCAAGCCGGTGTGGATGGCATCTGGAACGACATGAACGAGCCGGCCCTCAACGACCGCCCCTTTGGAGACGGCGGCCAGATCGTCGATATCCCCCTCGATGCCCCCCAAGGCCCACCCGACGAACCCACCACCCACGCCGAAGTTCACAACCTGTACGGCCTGCTGATGACACGCGCTTCCCGTGAAGGCTTGGAACAGCTCAACCCCAACCGGCGCCCCTTCGTGCTGACTCGCTCCGGCTTTGCTGGGATCCAGCGCTGGGCTGCCGTCTGGACAGGCGACAACCAATCCTCCTGGGAACACCTGGAGATGTCCCTGCCCATGCTCCTAAACCTGGGCCTGTCGGGAGTTAGCTTTGTCGGCGCGGACATCGGCGGCTTCGGTGGCAATGCCACTCCCGAGCTGTTTGCCCGTTGGATGCAAATGGGAATTCTTTACCCCCTCATGCGCGGCCACAGCGCCCTGGGCACCCGCCCCCACGAGCCCTGGAGCTTTGGCCTCGAAGTGGAAACCATCTGCCGGCAGGCCATTCAGTTGCGTTACCAGCTGCTGCCCTACCTCTACAGCCTCTTTTGGGAGTCCAGCCAAACCGGATCCCCCATCTTGCGCCCCCTTCTCTACGAGTTTCCCGACGATCCGCAAACCTACGAGATCTCAGATCAAGCCATGCTGGGATCCGCCCTCCTAGCTGCCCCTGTGGTTCGGCCTGGCGTGCGGTGCCGCGCTGTTTACCTACCCCAGGGCACTTGGTTTGATTGGTGGACAGGTCAGGCCCACACCGGCCCCCGCTACATTCTCGTCCCTGCCCCTCTCGAACAACTGCCGCTGTTTGTGCGGGGTGGCTCCGTTCTGCCTTTAGCTCCCCCCTGCCCGTCCACCGCCCACCTGCGCCGTGACCAACCGCACCTCAAACTCTACCCCGGCAACGGCAGCTTCACCCTCTACGAAGACGACGGGGAAACCCTCGCCCATCGAGCAGGAGCCTGGGCCACCACCCTCTTCCGCTTGCGACAGCAAAATGGCCAGCTCATTCTGGAGATCGAGGCCCGCCAGGGCAACTGGAGCCCGCCCCAGCGTAGCTGGCTTCTGGAGCCCCTTGGCCACACTCCCCTCTCCCTGCCGGACACCGGACAGCCGCAACGGGTTCTCTGGCCCACCCCAGAGGATCCCCCGTTTAGGTGACATACTCCCATCACTGACCCTACAGGTACAGCGTGGGCTTCTCGCTTCATCGGGGAGCTACTGCAAGAACCCTCTGCGAGCAGACACGGGATGCCCCACCGCGTAGTTGCACCAGATTCCGGCAACGCCGTTTTGTACAACCATGTTGATTATAGTACAGAATATATCCGCCTTTCATCCCGACCCTCCTGCTGTTGCAGAGAGTGCGGGGCTTCCCGGCGAGCTAGCTAATCGCCCTCACGGCCTCCAGCAGCTCCCGGTTGTCTCGCTTGAACAAGGGCAGCCACTCCACATGCTGGTAGCGTAGGATCCCTTGGCTATCCACCAAAAAATAGGCCCGCCGCGTCCCCAGCAGGCTGTCCACCCCGTACTGCTGGCTCACGGTTCTGTCCACATCGCTCAGCAAAGGAAACTCCAGCTTAAGCTGCTCAGCAAAGGCTTGGTGCCTGGAGAGGGGATCGCTGCTGATCCCCAAGATCTCGCAGCCCGCGGCCCGGAAAGCTTCCCAATCCTCCCGAAAGCAACGCATCTCGCTCGTGCATACCGGGGAAAAATCCGCCGGGTAAAAAGCCAGCAACACCTTGCTCTTGCCCCGGTAGGCCGCCAGTGAAATCTGGGCTCCCTTTTGGATCCCTTTCCCCACCGCAGGCAAGCTAAAGTCAGGAGCAGCAGCCCCAATCACAATCCCCATAAACCCGTCTGACCCAAACTAAGCTCACTTCAACAGTCTAACGGTGGATCCGGATCCCTTCTGGCTTCAAAAAATTTTGGGTTGGATATCTTGACGGGGTGGTGGGGGTGGGGATAGGGTAGTAAAGCGCCACAAGGCCACCCAGCCCCGGCGCCCCAGAACCT